>NZ_JBMDXJ010000512.1:0-13476 GCF_048594945.1 Pseudactinotalea sp.
CGTGGCCTGCACGTCGGCGACCGACTGCGCCCGCACCGCCGCGAGCGGGGTGCCCGCGTTCGGATCCGCGGCACGGTCGCGGCGGTAGCGCTCGAGCTCGTCGGGCGTGCTCAGGACCGGGCCGGCCACCCGGGAGCGGAGCCTGGCGAGCAGGGAGTCGATCTCCTCGGCAGATCCGATGGTCACGTGCTTCTCCAGGTCATCCACAGTGATGCGTCCACCCTCGCCCTGTCGACGCGACGGTGCAAGTATTTCGAGATGCGGACTACTGCGCCCGCCATGTGGAATCAGTCTAGCGGATCTGATGCTCATGGCCTTCCCTTAACTCGAACATCGATGTACGGTTTGCTCCCTGAACCCCGATGGAGGCGTCGATGACCACGGTCGCGCACGACACCCAGCAGGCACGCCCACGCTCCTTGCTCGCCACGATCTGGCCCGGGGCCCTCGGAGCCCTGGTCGCGGTCGGCACGGTCTACGGACTGGTCGATGGTCGCGACGTGGCGTCCGTCGTGATCGCCTCGGGTCTGGTGTATCTCGCCGCCGCAGCGTTCCGACGGCGCGGCGCGGCCTGGCCAGCATTCGGCGTCACCTTCGTGCTGATCGCCCTGGCCAAGCTGGTGGAACTGGACGCGGCGCTGTGGATGCTCGTCGGCGCTGCCGTGCTCGTGGTGGTCGGCGCCGCCGCCGGCGGCTGGCAGCCGCGGTGGCGGCTGCCGCTGCAGACCGTGGCGATGCTCGCGCTCGCCGCGATCGCACTGCTCGCGGTGCGCGTGGATGCCATGGCGGGTGGCCTCCTGGTGAGCGCGGCGCTGCTTGCTCACGCCGGCTGGGACGTCTATCACCACCGCACCGGCCGGGTCGTCACACGCAGCCTCGCGGAGTTCTGCTGCGTGCTCGACGTCGTGCTCGCGTTGCTGGTGGCGATCGTGACGTTGACCGCATGACGGCGGACCGTCGGCAGCCGCAGCACTGCTCGCCACCGGCTCGAGATCTCGGCCATGACCGATCCAAACGGAGGACGCTGACATGACCACCCTGACGGTGGATTTCATCATGAGCCTCGACGGCTACGGAGCGGCCGAGGGCTGGCCCGGCTTCTGGGGCATGGAGGGACCCGAGTACCTCGGTTGGCTCGATGCCTCGCCCGAGAAGGACCACCCGGTTCTCATGGGCGCCACCACGTACCGATTGATGTACGGGCTGGCGCAGAGCGGTGAGCCAGGCACCGAGGACCTGGACGCGATGCCGAAGTACGTGTTCTCCTCCACGCTGCCCAGCGCCGACTGGGCCAACTCCACGCTCGTGACGAGCGACGCCGTCGAGGCCGTTCGTGCGCTCAAGGTCGAGTCCGACCTGCCGCTGCGCACGCTCGGCAGCGTGTCGTTGTGCCGGTCGCTGGTGAGAGCCGGTCTGGTCGACCGGATCCGCACCGTGGTGTTCCCGGTGATCACCGGCGCGAGCGGTGCCGAGCCCGTGTTCGGGGGTTACCCGGACGTGCGCCTCGAACTCGTGGAGCACCGGCTCTTCGACGGCCGGTTGCAGTTGCTCGAGTACATCCCCATCGTGCTCGAGGCGCCGCCGCTCGGGGCCTCCTGATCCGCAGCTTGTTACCTACCGGTGGAGCGCAGCGAGCCCGGTGTCGCGCACGAGTTCGCGTGCCTCGACGGCGGTGATCGCGCCATTGTGCACGGCCCTCGAGGCAGCGTGCACGATGGCTTGGAGCGTCGTGACCTGCCAGTCGATCGGCTGATCCGTACGGAACCGGCCCTGAGCTCGCCCTCGCTCGAGCAGCATCCGCACCCGTGCGACGGGTGCACCGTGGGCACGTTGCATCTCGTCGCCGTCCAGCGTGTGCTCGGCGGCCACGATCAGCGCGCCGAATCGGTGCGAGAGGTGCCACGTGGTCTCCAGCACGCGGCCGAGCGCGGCAACCGGGTCGCCGTCGAGATCCACCTCGGTGAGCTCCGACTCGGTCGCAGCGATCGCGCGCTCGCTGACCACGCGTACCAGCGCGGCGCGGTTCTCGAAGTGTCCGTACAGTGTCACCCGCCCCACCCCGGCGGCCGCGGCGATGTCGTTGATCGAGGCCTCGGGATCGATGGCGAGCCGCTCGGTCGCGGCGGTGATGATCGCCTGGACGTTGCGGCGTGCGTCCGCGCGCTGCGGCCGGGCCATCTGGATCGCCACCTCCCCTTACTCGAACATTCGTGACCAGATTAGTGGGGTGACCCGCCGCGCGAACCCGTTCGCGAGGGTGGCGGACTGGACTATCCCACCCGGCTGCGAGCCGACTGAGGAGCGCGCAATTCCACGCATCGGTCAGGACCGCAGAAAGAGAATTCTCGACGGCGGTGCATTTCGGCCCAGGTCCTGCCATACTCAGCCCGGCAGCACCGGCCCGGTCGGTGCTGACATCTGTGTGCCCCCGGGGGGACGGGGTACCAGGCCACTGTCGGCCGCCCGAGCGAATGAGGGTCCTGTTGTGATGTCTGCTTCCGCTGCACCACGTCGTACGTTGCTAGGTAGGCTCACCGCCGCGATCGCGACACTCGCGCTGATCTTCGTCGGTCTCATCGGGACGACCACGCCGGCAGCCGCCATCACGGTCGACGCACCCTCGATCAGCTACGAGGGCACCGTGAACGGCGACTTCGTTCTCGTCGGAAACGGTGTGCTGCAGTGCGTCGGGTTGGCCGATGGCCGAACCCAAGCCAACTCCGGCACCTGCGCACAGCTGCACAGCGGGACGCAGGCGGCCAACAACAACCCGCAGATCGTCAACGACTGGTTCCGCATGGGCAACGCGCAGGCGTCGCCGGCGTTGCAGGCGGCCGGCGCCAGCAACTCCTCGGTTGCGCAGGTCACAGTGCCGGCGGGTGCGAGCATCGCGCACGCTCACCTGTACTGGAGTGCCAACACCGGTGTCCGCAACACCCCGGCGACGCCGCAGCGTTGCGGGAGCCTGGCGCCGAACGCGACACTCCCGTCCGGTTCCTACCGCACCACTGCCGTCAAGCTCCAGGCGGGTGTTGGCTCGCCGGTCGTCGACGTGACGCCTGGTGAGTTGCATGAGGAGCCGCTGGCATCGCTCCCGGCTGACCAGCCGCAGTACTACTCGGCCTCGGCTGACGTGACATCGGCTTTCAGCGGCCTGGCATCGGGTTCGGTGCAGAACATCGCGGTGGGCAACGTCTGGGCAGCGACTGGCCCGGGCTGCTACGCCGGCTGGACGCTGGCCCTCGTGTACGACTTCGGTGACCTCGATCTGGACAACCCGCTGACCTACGCGCGCAAGGTGATTCTCTACGACGGTCACGTGCGGATGTTCTCAGCCACCGCCGATCAGACCGTTCGTTTCGACGGCTTCCAGGCATCCGGCCCGGGGACCCGGGTGGGCTTCAACCTCTACGAGGGTGACCGCAACATCGTCGGCGACTTCGCGGCGTACGCGACCGAGTCTCAACCCGCGCAGGTGCGCGTCCCACGCATCGGTGGCGCGACGGACAACGTGGGCGTGTCCCGCGCCGACGGCTCGGTGGGGTACACCTCTGCCACCCCCTGGACCAACGCCTCGGTGGACGTGCTGAGCAGCGCCCTGACCACGGTGAACACGGGCGACGAGTTCGTCGACCTCACCCTCGGCACCTCGGGTGACTCCTACCTGTTCCAGACCGCCGTGCTGTCGGTTCCGGTCGCGGCCGTGCGGATCGACAAGTCGTTCAACGGGACCGAGGACCAGCAGTGGCGTACCGGGGATGCCGCTCCGAGCTTCACCATCACCGTCACCAACACCGGTTCTGTCCCGTTGGACAGCTCGCTGACGATCATCGCCGACGGCAATGCACCGGACTGTGAGCGTGCCGACGTCGTCGATGAGGTGGGTGGGCCTGCGCTCGCGCCCGGACAATCCTTCACCTACGACTGCGTCGGCCGTGCCCCTGGCGGCGCGGGGTACGTCAACGTGGTGACCGTGGACGCCACGCCCGTGGGCCTCGACACCCCGGTGACCGCCAGCGACATCTCCAACGTGGGCCTGTCCCGGATCCTGCTGACCAAGGACGCGTCGCTGCAGGCGGGTGCAACGCCGGGCGACACCGTGGTGTTCACCTTCACCGCCACCAACACCGGCGACTCGATCCTGTCCGACGTCACGATCGACGACCCGTACCCCGGGCTGTCGGAGATCAGCTACGGCGCCTGGCCCGGCGCGAGCGGGGTGTTGGGGCCGAACGAGTCGGTCACCGCCACCGCCACCTACGTGCTGACGCAGGAGGACGTCAACGCCGGTCGTATCGAGAACGCGGCGACCACCACCGGCACCGACCCGCTCGGAGCCGAGGTGACCGACCCGGCCGACGACGCCCTCGTCATCGCATCCGCTCCGGCCATCGACGTGACCAAATCCGGCGTGCTCGACATCGACGGCGACTCCGCGGTTCCGGGCGACCTGATCACCTACACCTTCGACGTCGTCAACACGGGCAACGTGACGCTGACCGACGTACGTCTGGACGATCCGCTGCCCGGCCTGAGCGAGATCACCTTCGGCGTGTGGCCGAACGCGCCCGGTGTGCTCGACGCCGGTGAGCGGGTCCAGGCCACCGCCACCTACGCGATCACCCAGGACGACATCAACGCCGGGCTCGTGGAGAACACTGTGACCGTCGCCGGGGATCCCCCGACCGGTCCGCCCGCGGTCAACGAGGACACCGAGATCGTCCCCGTCCCGGTCGACGCCGACATCGACATCGTCAAGTTCGGTGAGCTCGACGGTACCGGCGCACCGTTGCCCGGCGACCTGATTTCCTACACGTTCGAGGTCACCAACGTCGGCAACGCGACCCTGTTCGACGTCGAGGTCACCGACCCGCTGCCCGGGCTCTCCGCCATCAGCTTCGGGGACTGGCCGGACCCGGCGGCCCCCGGCACGCTCACCCCCGGCCAGAGCGTGCTGGCCACCGCGACCTACCCGCTGACGCAGGCCGACATCGACTCCGGCCTTGTGGAGAACCTGGCGACCACCACCGGCACGCCCGAGACCGGCGACCCGGTCACCTCCGACGACCCGGCCGAGACGGCGATCCCGCGCGGCCCGCACATCGCGCTCGAGAAGACCGGGGCGCTGGCTGACGGCGCGATCGGCCAGGAGAGCGACGTCGTCGAGTTCACCTTCACCGCGACCAACACCGGCAATGTCACTCTCACCGACGTGAGCATCACCGATGACTCGCTCGACGGTCTGAGCGAGCTGAGCTACGACTGGCCCGGCACCCCCGGCACCCTGCTGCCCGGCCAGAGCGTCGAGGCCACCGCGACCTATCAGCTGACCCTCGAGGACGTGAACAACGGTGGCGTGACCAACGTCGCCACGACCACCGGGACGCCACCCGACGACCTCGAGCCGCCCGTCGATGAGGACGAGACCACCGTCCCGATCACGTCCCAGCCGCAGATCGAGATCGTCAAGAGCGGCGAGCTCGCCGACGGTGCGATCGGTGCGCCCGGCGACCAGATCGTCTACACCTTCGAGGTCACCAACACCGGCAACGTCACCCTGAGCGGCGTCACGATCAGCGACGAGCTCGAGGGCATCAGCCTCATCAGCTACGGCGAGTGGCCGGCTGCTGAGGGTGTCCTCGACCCGGGTGAGTCGGTGACGGCTACCGCCACCTACGGGGTGCGCGGCGCCGACGCGGACGCCGGCCAGGTGGACAACCTCGCCAGCGTCATCGGCACCCCGCCCAGCGGCGACCCGGTCGACGACGAGGACCCGAACACGGTCTTCCTCGAGCAGATCCCGGGCATCTCGATCGTCAAGCTCGGTGAGTTGCCCGAGGATGCCGAGGGTGCCGTCGGCGACGTGGTCACCTATGGCTTCCTCATCACCAACACCGGGACCGTCACGTTGACCGATGTCACCGTGACCGATGAGCTCGATGGCCTCTCCGACATCACGTACGACTGGCCGGGCGAGGAGGGTGTGCTGGAGGCGCGGCAGACTGCCTCGGCATCGGCCACCTATGTGCTCACCCAGGCGGACCTGGACAACGGCGGCGTGGACAACGTCGCGACCGCCACCGGCACCCCGCCCCCGGGGGCGGGGGATCCGCCGTCGGACGAGGACGAGCACGAGATCCCGCTCGAGCAGAACCCCTCGATCGAGATCGAGAAGTCCGGCGGCCTGGACGGTGCCGACGGCGAGGCAGGTGACGAGGTCACCTACACCTTCGTGGCGACCAACACCGGCAACGTCACCCTGGACGACGTCGAGATCACCGACCCGCTCCCGGGCCTGTCCGACGTCACCTACGTGACCTGGGAGGACGCCGAGGGCAACGCCATCGACCCCGGTGCGCTGCCGCCCGGTGGCGTGGTGACCGCCACGGCGACCTACACGCTGACCCAGGACGACGTGGACAACGGGCGCGTGGACAACACCGCGACCGCCGAGGGCACACCCCCGGGCACGGACGTGCCGGTGGATGACACCGACGACGAGACCGTGCTGGTCCCGGCCGTCCCGACGATCTCGCTGGTGAAGGACTACGACGATCTGCCTGACGTCGTCGTCGCCGGTGACGAGGTGACCTTCCGGTTCACGGTCACCAACACCGGCAACGTCACGCTCACCGGCGTCACGGTCGATGACCAGCTCGAAGGTCTGTCCGGCATCACGTTCGACGAATGGCCCCGTGACGTTGACGGCACGCTACAGCCCGGCGACGAGGTCACCGCGTTCGCGACCTACGTGCTGACGCAGGACGACGTCGACAGCGGCTCGATCGCCAACTCCGCCTCGACCACGGGGACGCCCCCGGGGCCGGAGGAGCCGCCGACGGACGAGGACGAGATCATCGTCCCGATCCCCTCGGACCCGGCGATCGAGCTCGTCAAGGAGGCGGCGCTGGCCGCCGGCGCGACCGGCATGGTCGGTGACACCGTGGAGTACACCTTCACCGCCACCAACACCGGCAACGTGACCCTCGACGACGTCGAGATCACCGACCCGATGACCGGGTTGTCCGACATCACCTACGTCTCGTGGGTCGACGCCGACGGCGCACCGGTTGAGCCCGGCACGTTGCCCCCGGGTGGTGTCGTGACGGCGACCGCGACCTATCTGCTCACGGCCGCCGACACCGATGCTGGGCTCGTCGAGAACACCGCGACCGTGGTGGGCACGCCACCCACGGGCGGCCCGGTGGACGACACCGACGACGCCGAGCTTCCGATCGACGCGCTTCCAGGCATCGAGATCGTCAAGTTCGGCGACCTCGCGGACGACGCCACCAACGTCGCAGGCGACGTGATCGAGTACGAGTTCACCCTGACCAACACCGGCAACGTCACCCTGACGGACGTCACGATCACGGACGCGCTCGAGGGCCTGTCGGAGATCTCCTACGTGTGGCCCGGTGAGGACGGCGTGCTCGAGCCCGGTCAGGACGCTACCGCGACCGCGACGTACACGCTGACCCAGGAGGACGTGGACGCCGCGGGCGTCGACAACAGCGCTGACGCCACGGGTCCGCCGACCCGCGGTGAGCCGCCGACCGACACCGACGACCACACCGTGCCGATCACACAGCTTCCGCAGATCGGGCTGGTGAAGACCGGCGAACTGGCCGACGGCGCCGACCGCGCCGGCGACGTCGTCACCTACACCTTCGTGGCGACCAACCTCGGGAACGTCACGCTGACCGAGGTGACGATCGCCGATCCGCTGGAGGGTCTGTCCGAGATCGAGTACCTGACCTGGGAGGATGCCGAGGGGGAGACGATCCCCGCTGGCACGCTGCCGCCAGGCGGCGTGGTGACCGCGACCGCCACCTACACGCTCACCCAGGACGACGTGGACGCAGGCCAGGTGACCAACCTGGCAACCGCGGTCGGCAGCCCGCCGCTCGACGGCGACCCGGTGGAGGACGAGGACGGTGCGATCGTGCCGGTGCCGGCCGCACCGCAGATCGAGCTGGAGAAGTCGAGCGAGCTGGCCAACGGAGCCGCCTCGGTCGCCGGTGACGAGATCGAGTACACGTTCACCGCGACCAACGTCGGCAACGTCACGCTGTCCGAGGTCACGATCGACGACCCGCTGGAGGGTCTGTCCGAGCTCACCTACGTGAGCTGGGTCGACGCCGACGGCGAGCCGATCCCGGCCGGCACGCTGCCCCCGGGTGGTGTCGTGACCGCCACGGCCACGTATGTGCTCACGCAGGACGATGTCGACGCCGGCGCGGTGGAGAACGCCGCGACCGCGTTCGGCACGCCCCCGGGTGAGGACGAGCCGGTCGAGCACGAGGACACCAACATCCAGCCGGTGCCGCAGACCGCGAGCATCGAGCTGGTCAAGACCGGTGCTCTTGACGACCCGGACACCGAGCGTTCCGAGCCGGGTGACGGGGTGACCTACACGTTCACGGCGACCAACTCCGGGACCGTGACGCTCACCGAGGTCACGATCACCGACCCGCTCGACGGGCTGTCGGAGATCGCCTACGTGAGCTGGGAGGACGCCGACGGCGAGCCGATCCCGGCCGGCACGCTGCCTCCGGGAGGCGTGGTGACTGCCACGGCCACGTACGCGCTGACGCAGGCCGACATCGACGCCACCGGCGTGGACAACACCGCGACCGCCGAGGGCACACCGCCGTCGAGCATGGACATCGACCCTGTCACCGACGCCGACGAGGAGTTCGTGCCCGCCGTGACGGGCCCGGGCATCGAGATCGTCAAGAGCGGTGGGCTGGCTGACGGCGCGACGGCCGTGGCCGGGGACACCGTGGAGTACACGTTCACGGTGACGAACACGGGCAACGTGACGCTCACCGACGTCGTCATCACCGACGAGCTGGAAGGCCTGTCGGAGATCACCTACGACTGGCCGGGCGAGCCGGGCGTCCTCGAGCCGGATCAGTCCGTGACCGCGACGGCCACCTACGCGCTGTCGCAGGTGGACGTGGATGCCGGTGAGCGGGAGAACTCGGCCTCGGTCGAGGGAACGCCGCCGCCGGGCACGGGCACCCCGCCGACCGACGACGACACGGAGATCGTCCCGATCCCGCACCTGCCCTCGATCGACCTCCTCAAGACCGGCGTGCTGGTCGATGGCGCCGCTGGTGAGGAGGGCGACATCGTGGAGTACACGTTCACGGTGACCAACACCGGGAACGTGACGCTGACCGACGTCACCATCGACGACCCGCTGGAAGGCCTGTCCGACATCGAGTTCGGCGACTGGCCGGATGCCGAGGGCGTGCTGGCTCCAGAGGAGTCGGTGACGGCCACGGCCACGTACGTGCTGACGCAGGCCGACGTCGACAACGGTCAGGTGGACAACACCGCCACGGCAGCCGGCACCCCGTCGGGTGACGACGTCGAGCCGGTGGAGGACACCGACGACGTGACCGTGCCGGTCGAGCCCGGGCCAGGGATCGACCTGGTCAAGCAGGGCAGCCTGCGCAGCGGCGCGACCAGCGAGGTGGGCGACGTGGTCGACTACACATTCACGGTGACGAACACCGGGAACGTGACGCTGACCGGTGTCACGATCGACGACCCGCTCGAAGGCCTTTCGGAGATCGTGTTCGAGGGCTGGCCCGGGGATGCCGGAGTGCTCGCCCCGGGTCAGTCGGTCACGGCCACAGCCACGCTCGTGCTCGCGCAGGGAGCCTTCGACGCCGGCCAGGTGGTCAACACGGCCACCGCGACCGGAGCTCCGCCGGGTGGCGGGGACCCGGTCGAGTCCGACGACACCGTGACGATCCCGCTCCCGGTCGCGCCCGCGATCGATCTGGAGAAGTCCGGCGAGCTCGACGGGACGAACGGCTCCGTGGGCGATGTCGTGACCTTCACGTTCGTCGCGACCAACACAGGCAACGTCACGCTGACCGGCGTGGTGATCACGGACGAGCTCGCAGGCCTGTCCGCGATCGCCTACAACTGGCCGGGCGAGGCCGGCGTGCTGGCACCGGGCGAGATTGTCACGGCGACCGCCACCTATGCGCTCACCAGCGCCGACGTCAGCCGCGGCGAGGTGGCGAACTCGGCGAGCGTGTCCGGGCAGCCTGGCCCAGTCGGGGACCCGGTCGAGGCAGACGACTCCACGGTCGTGGAGGTGCCGCCGGTGCCGAGCCAACCACCGGTCGCCGACACCGGCGCCGACATCAGCGGGATCACCGTGCTGGCGATCGTGCTGCTGCTCCTGACAGGTGCGGCGATGCTGGTGATCAGCCGCAGGCGAGGATCAGCGCACTGACACTCCTGTGAGCCCACGAGGCCCGGCCGTGCCCCCTCCGGCCGGGCCTCGTGCCGTCGCCCCAGCCGTGAGATCGTGCACCACATGAGCGCACGCTTCGACGGAACGACCGCGGCGGTGACCGGGGCGGCCCACGGCATCGGTGCCGCGGTGGCGCGCCGGCTGGCGGCCGAGGGTGCGTCCGTGGCGTTGCTCGATGTGGACCTGCAAGGTGCCGAGCGCGTCGCTTCCGAGCTCCCGCGCGAACACGGCAACGAGCACCTTGCTCACCCGATCGACCTCACCGACGTGACGTCGGTCACCACGGCGATCGCCGCCGTCGAGCGTCGATTCGCGCGGCTGGACGTGCTCGCGAACGTGGCCGGCAAGGGCGAGGCCGAGCCGCCGTTCGAGCAGGGCGACGACGAGGTGTTCCATCGCATGTGGGACGTCAACTTCCTCGGCACGGCGCGCGTGTGCCGGGCGGCGGTGCCGCTGCTGCAGCGCTCGGAGCGGGCGGCGATCGTGATGACGTCGTCGGTCAACGGGCTGATGGTGTTCGGCAGCGAGGCGTACTCCTCGGCGAAGGCCGCACTTGGCTCCCTCATGCAGAACCTCGCCATGCGCTACGCGCCGCAGATCCGGGTGAACGCGGTGGCGCCCGGCACGATCCGCACGCGCGTCTGGGACCACCAGGGCGGTCCCGACCGGTTCACCGACCTGTACCCGATGGGCAGGGTCGGGGAGCCCGACGACGTCGCCTCCGCAGTCGCGTTCCTCGCCTCGGGCGATGCATCCTGGGTCACCGGGCAGATGCTCGCGGTCGACGGCGGAATCACCGCCCGCGGTATCCCCGACTTCGGGTGAGGCTTCGGGACTCACACCAGAGCGCGTGGAGCTCGCACCTCGGGTCGGGCGCGCTGGCGAGGCTCGCAGTGGGCGACCGCGAGAACGCCGTCTCATAGAGTGAGATTTGCCCGCGCCCGGAGATCACAATTGAGTAACGCGTCCATGGTCGATGACATCGCGTGGACGTCGCGGTGGGCGTTGATCGGGCCGGCGATTCCCGGTCGGTCGTCGACCTCGTGACGCGCGCGCGAGCGGAGGCGGAGGCGACGTGTGACGGGGCTCACGGCTTGCTTGATCGGTCGATAGTTGAAGGCAAGATGGTTGACCGGAACATCAACGTTGGAGCCGATTCGGGGCATGTGAGACGGCCCAGTTGAGCGGCCGGCGGAGGGTGTCCGTCGCACCTCCCGGTACGCGTCAGCGCGATCTCCCTCAGCGGCGCTACCAGGCCTACGCCGGGCCGATCGTCCGGCCCGCTGGACGCACCTCACGGTGCCTGTAGGCGCGAAGCCGGAGCCCTGTCGCACCCATTGCGGGGCTGTCAGCGCCACCGCTACGGTCCGAGCACCGCGGCCATCTGGTCGCGTGTGGGTATGCATGCCGTGCCCACGGTGCTCCATGACCGAACGCACATCAGACCTGTCGGGGGTTAGTAGTGAGACAAGTGTCACGTTGGCGCGGCGGCGTAGTTGCCGCCGTCGGACTATTGGCGGTGGGATCGCTGTCAGTGGCGGGGGCAATAAGCCCCGCTGTTGCGCTTCCCACCGACGATTCGGAAGCGGAAGGGCGGCTGATCAGCGGTGGCGGGGTCGTGGACCTCAACACGATCGCTGCCTTGAACCCGGCGTACTCGGCCAGCCCGAGCGAGCCGGGCGAGGTGGTGAGTCCGTTGTCGCTCGAGGTGCTCGAAGCCCTCGATATCGACTTGGGCGACGGCATCCAGCTCTTCGGTGAGAACGGGATCATCGGCGTCGGAGCCCTCGGGCAGTATGCGAACACGGCGGAAGGTGAGGTGCCGCTGGCATCCTCAGGCGCCGTGAACGCCGATGGCTCGATCGCCATCGGCGGCGGTGGCCCCCAGGACAACGCCTATCTCGATCTGACGCCACTCCTCGGAGAGGCCGGGCTGAGCGATCTGCTCACGCAGGCACGCGTCGAGCTCGGTGCGCTCTCGGCGCTGGCGACGTATGACGCCGACGGCGATGTGGTCAGCGACTACCAGATCGCTGACGGCACGATGATCCTGCAGAGCGACGTTCTCGGCGATCTGGTTGGCGACGTCACCGGCGCTCTTGGCCCGGTCTCCAGCGCGGTGAATGGACTGGTTGGCGCGGAGGGCACCGTCAACTCGGCGCTGCAGCCGTTGCTGACGAACGTCCAGTCGACCGTGAACACGGTGCTCCTTGGCCTCGGAACGGTCAACGACCTCGGCGTCGCCACGTCGCTCGACGTCGACCTCGAGGCTGCCGTGCAGTCGGTGCTCGGTGAGCCGATCACCAGCGAGGACAGCGCGGTCACGATCGACTTCAGCACCGGCGAGATCAGCATCGACCTCGCACGGCTCGTTGCGGACAGCCAGGGTGGTGACTACGACGGCACCCTGAACAACCTGCCGCCGAACACCGAGGTGCTCGGCCCGGATGTGATCCAGGCGGCCCTCGATGGCTCCATCGGCAGCATCTTCGACCAGCTTCCTGCGTTGCTGGTCAACGCTGTGACCGATGCACTCAACGCCGCTGAGCTGAACATCGCGATCACCGGTGAGGTGCTGGGTCTGCCGCCGCTGAACCTGCCGATCGGAAATCTGCAGATCAACATCAGTGGGGCGCTTGGCGACTTCCTCGGTGTCGAAGGATCCGAGGATGTCGACGTCAACCTTGACGGCACGTCGGTCATCGGGCTTGAGATCGGGGCACTGCTCGGGCCGATCGTGGAACTGGCGACGAACACCCTGCTGCCGGCACTCGTGACGCCGATCAGCGCTGCGATCACCGACGAGGGAGCGCTCGACACGATCTTCCGGCCGCTGGTGGAAGGGGTCAACGAACTCATCTCCCCGCTGGCCCAGCTGATCACCGAGAACCTCGTGTCGCTCACGGCCAACGTGCAGGAGGATCCGGGTAACTTCACCACCGAGAGCGCCCAGGATGCGGGTTCCTTCACGCAGCGTTCGCTCCAGCTCTCGCTGCTGCCAGGCCTCGCCACGCCGCTTGCTGACGTGTCGCTCGCCTCGGCCACGGTGCGACAGGCACCGGACGACGGTACGGACCCGGATGGGACCGACCCCGATGGTACGGACCCGGATGGGACCGACCCGGATGGCACGGACCCGGACGGCACCGACCCTGACGGTACGGACCCGGATGGGACCGACCCAGATCGCAAGA
>NZ_JBMDXJ010000513.1:0-17775 GCF_048594945.1 Pseudactinotalea sp.
GCCCCGTGCCGCGGGCGGCTCGTGCTGCCAGCCCACGCCGGTGAGCACGGCGCGGACGTGCTCGGGCATGGTGCCCTCCATCTGCGCGCGGGCGGCTCCGCGCAGCAGCACGATCGCCTCGCGCACCTCGGCGCGCGAGAAGAACCGCTCGCCGCCCCGCACCAGGTAGCCGATCCCTGCCTCGGCGAGCGCCTGCTCGATCACCTGCGACTGCGCGTTGGTGCGGTACAGCACCGCGATCTCGGAGGTCGGCACGCCCTCGCGCTGCAGCGCAGCGACCCGGGTGGCGACGCCACGCGCCTCGGCCTCGTCGTCGTCGTAGTCGATGAACTGCACCGGCGGTCCGGCCGCCCGCCCGGCCACCAGCTCCACGGCCGCCGAGGACCGTGCGCGGCCGGCCCGCGCGAGCACGTCGTTCGCGAGCCGCACCACCTGCGGGGTGCTGCGGTAGTCGCGAACCAGCCGCACCACCCCGGCCTTCGGGTACCGGCGCCGGAAGTCCGTGAGGTAGCGCGGGCTCGCGCCGGTGAAGGAGTAGATCGTCTGGGACACGTCACCGACCACGCAGATCTCGTCGCGCTCTCCCAGCCACAGGTCGAGCAGGCGCTGCTGCAGCGGCGAGACGTCCTGGTACTCGTCGATGACGAAGTGGCGATACTGCCCGCGCACCTGGGCGGCTACGTCTTCCCGCTCGGCGAGGATGCCGACCGTGAGCAGCAGCACGTCCTCGAAGTCGATGACGCCCCGCTCAGACTTGGCCTCCTCGTAGACCGACAGCAGCCGGGACACGGTGGTGAGGTCGTGCCCGGCAGCATCGGTGCGGCCGGCCGCGGCGGCGGCGCGCACGTAGTCGTCCGGGGTGACCATGCTGACCTTGGACCACTCCACCTCGGCCGCCAGATCACGGATCGCGAGCCGGTCCACCGACAATCCGAGCCGCCCCGCGGCCTCGCCGATGAGCGGCGCCTTGTGCTCGGCGATCCGCGGCACACCGCCGCCGACCGCCTGCGGCCAGAAGTAGGAGAGCTGCCGCAGCGCCGCCGCGTGGAAGGTTCGCGCCTGCACGGCCCCGACGCCGAGGTCCCGCAACCGCGAGCGCATCTCCCCCGCCGCCCGTGCGGTGAACGTGACCGCAAGGACGCGCCGCGGGTCGTACCGCCCGGTGGCCACGCCGTGCGCGATCCGGTAGGTGATCGCGCGGGTCTTGCCGGTGCCTGCACCCGCGAGCACGCACAGCGGCCCGGACAGCGAGCTCGCGACCTCCCGCTGGTCCGGGTCGAGGGCTTCGAGGAGCTCATCGGCAGTCGGGAGACGTCCGCCCGGGGCGGCACTGGGAGCAGGTGTCGACATCGTTCGTGATTCTCGCAGGCGCCGCCGACAACCCGTTCCAATACTTTGCCCTTGCGCATACTGTTCGGATCGTGCATAGTTTGCCGCATGGCTAACCATGTCGACACGCTCGACCGGCTCTTCGTGGCGCTGGCCGACCCGACTCGCCGCCAGGTGATCCGGCGACTCGGGCGCGGTCCCGCGAGCGTGACCGAACTGTCACGACCGTTCCCCATCACGCTGCCCTCGTTCATGAAGCATGTGGGCGTGCTCGAGCGCACCGGGCTGATCAGCACCACGAAGTCGGGTCGGGTACGCACCTGCGAGCTCAACCGCGACCGGCTCGACCTGGTCGACGGCTGGCTCGCCGAGCAGCGCGAGATCTGGGAAACGCGCACCGATCGCCTCGAATCGCTCGTCACACAGGAGGAAAGACCATGAGCCCAGCCCTCGACCCCGCGCTCGACCTGCGCATCGACCGCCTCATCCACGCCGCGCCGAGCAGCATCTGGCGCGCCTGGACTGATCCCGATCTGCTTGCTCGATGGTGGGTCCCCGCACCGGCGATCGCGCGAGTCGATGTACTCGACGTGCGCCCCGGCGGTGGGTTCGTGACGCAGATGAGCGCGAGCGGTCAGGACTTCACCCCGCACACCGATGGCATCTTCGTGGTTGCGCAGGAGCATCGCCGACTCGTGTTCACGAACGCGATCACGAGCGGCTGGCGCCCGGCACGGCCCGCCCCGGTGCTGATGACCGCCGAGATCATCCTCGACGAGCACCCGGACGGCACCGCCTACCAGGCCGTCGTGCGGCACGGCGACCCGGCCGCCAAGGCCACGCACGAGGAGCTCGGGTTCTTCGATGGCTGGGGTTCGGTCACCGCGGCGCTGGCCGAGCTGGTCGAGAGCGGCGGTGCGGCATGAAGGTCGCCATCACCCAGTTCGTCTCGCTCGACGGCCGAGGGCGCCGCGCCGCGCGCCGACTACGCGGGCGTTGACGAGTTGGAGTGAGCGGTCGAGCGCGCCGCCTTGGCCGCCGCCGGAACATCCGGAGGTCACGGCTGGTTGCGCATCACATGACCACCACACCCGCTCCCGGCACGATCACGATGTACTCCACGACCTGGTGCGGCTACTGCCAGCGCCTCAAGGCTCAGCTCGGCAGCGCCGGCATCGACTACACCGAGGTCAACATCGAGGAGCACCCGGACGCGGCGGCGTTCGTCGAGTCGGTCAACGGCGGCAACCAGACCGTGCCGACCGTCCTGTTCCCCGACGGCTCCGCCGCCACCAACCCCTCGCTCAAGGAGGTCCAGGCGCGGCTGTCAGCCTGAGATCCACGGCGTGGTGGGCCAGTCGCGGCCGTACCAGTCGCTGATGAGGTAGTGCGCGATCGACGTCGGCCGCGGCAGCCGGATCGTGCCGGCCGTGATCAGGTCGGTCAGTTCGTCGCGGGCAACGAACATCGCCTCGGTGACCTCGACGCCATCGGGGTTCGGGTCGGTGGTGAGCGCGCGCCCGCGGAACCCGAGCATCAGCGAGGCCGGGAACGGCCACGGCTGCGACCCCTGGTACGTCACCTCGCCGACCTCGATCGCAGTCTCCTCGGCGACCTCGCGCCGTACCGCGGCCTCGAGCGACTCCCCCGGCTCCACGAAGCCCGCAGGCACCGAGAACTGCGTGGCGGGCCAGGCCACGCCGTGCCCGAGCAGCAGCCGGTCGTCGTCGTCGACGATCGCCATGATCACGGCCGGGTCGGTGCGCGGGTACTGCGCGGCGCCATCGGCCGTGCAGTGCCGCTCCCAGCCCGCGAGCGCGATCACGCTCGGGGCGCCGCAGCGCGGGCAGAACCGGTGGCTCGCGTGCCAGTTCGCCATCGCGATCGCCGCGGTGGCGAGACCGGCGTCGCGCGCCTCGAGCTGCCAGCCCACGTCGCGGACATTGATGCCCGACGGCGGCCCCTGGGGGTCGTCGAGCGCTCGCCCGGGATCGGGGTCGGGCAGGCCGGTGCCTAGGTCGGCGACATAGCTCCAGCCGTCCGTGTCACGGCCGAGGTAGACCCCCTCGGACCCGTCGGCCACCTGGTCGGCGAAGGCGATACCTGCCTCGTCTCCCCCGACCCGTCCGCGACGGACGCGCACGACCCGGACTCGAGCATCGGCGAGGATCGACTCGATCGGTTCGCTGCGCCGTCGGGCGTCTCGATCGAGAGTGCCTCTGCTCAGCGGCAGCGCGTCGGAGTCCACCCGGTCAACCTAGTGGTGCGGTGCGGCGCGCGTGTCACCGCCGGCACTCGACGCGACGCGACGTAAGTTGGTGGGGTGCCCGAACAACCGCGCACCCCACTCGCGCTCGCCGCTCTCGCGACCCTCGCCAAGCCTGGTCTCGACGTGGTGGCCACTCAGCCACCCCGCGAACCGGGGGCGGACTTCGACGTGGTCGGGATCGTCGACGCCGACGATCACCGCTGGATCGTCCGCTCGCCCCGCCACGCCGCGGCGGGCGCCGCCATGGAAGGTGAGGTCGCGCTGCTGGGTGAGCTCGCCGATGCGGTGGACCGGGGGCTGCTGCCCTTCGACGTGCCCCGACCCGCCGGCTTCGCGTCACTACCTGAGGGCGGCCGGGCGATGATCTACCCGGAGCTGCTCGGCCGCCCCTTGGAGATTGCCGAGCTGACGCCTGGCGCACCGCTGCTGCGTAGCCTGGCCCGGGCGATCGCGGCGCTGCACGAGCTGTCCGGCGCCGTGGTGCGCACCGCGGACCTGCCCGACTACGACGCCGACGGCTACCGCATGCGCCGGCTCGCCGAGGTGGACGACGCTGCCCGCACCGGGCACCTGCCCACGCGGCTGCTGCGCCGCTGGGAGCACGCGCTGGAAGACGTCTCGCTGTGGCGATTCGCGACCACGCCGGTGCACGGAGACCTGGCCGGCGAGCACGTGCTGGTCGATGGTGACGCGGTGGTCGGGGTGGTCGACTGGTCCGACGCCTGTGTGGCCGACCCTGCCGATGACCTCGCGTGGCTGCTCGCTCAGACGTCCCCCGAGGCGGCCGACGCCGTGATGCATCACTACGCGCACGCGCGCGAGGGCGCCATCGACGACGCGTTCGACGCCCGCGCTGGTCTCGCCGGTGAGCTGGCGGTGGCGCGGTGGCTCATGCACGGTGTGCGGATCCGCTCCGACGAGGTGATCGAGGACGCGATCGACATGCTCCGCGAGCTCGACGAGGCCGTCGCGGATGCGCCGCCGATCGGGAGGGCCGAACCCCTCGTGGAGTCGCTGCCGCCGTCGTTCCAGCCGGGCACGGGCGCCAGCCCGGAGCCTGCCGCCGCAGAACCCGATTCGGGCGCGGACCCCGACGACGCCACCGCCGAGCTGCCGATCAAGGACTGAGCGCGCCGAGCAGCTCGGTGACCTCGTTCGGGTCGGAGTCATCGGCCTCGATCGTGACGTTCGCGGCGACGTGGTGGAACGAGGCGCGCACGTTCTCGAGCGGCACACCGCGGTAGCGCGCCCACGCGAGCCGGTAGAGCACGAGCTGGAGCCGCTTGATGCGCAGGTCCTCGGGGTCGGTTGGCGGCGACCCGGTCTTCCAGTCGACCACGTGGTACCGGTCGGGTCCGTCGGAGAACACGGCGTCGATGCGGCAGCGCACGGTCATACCGGCGACCGGGGTGTCCACATCGGACTCGATCGCCACTGGCACCCGGTTCGCCCACGGTGAGGCGAGGAATGCGGTGATCAGGGCCTCGAGCTCGGGCTCGCTACCGACCTCGGCATCCTGTGCGCCCGGCAGCTCGTCGGCCTCGAGCAGCGCCTGCGCGCCGAAGTGCTGCTCGACCCAGGCGTGGAAGGCCGTGCCACGCCGAGCCGCCACGCTGGGGCGGCGTGGGATCGGCCGCCGGCGGTCGCGCAGGAACGCGTCACGGTCGGCGCCGAGCGCTACCACCGCCGACGCGGACAGGTGCACCGGCACCGCCGCACCGACGCCGAGCGCGGAGTCCCGTTCGGCGAGCAGTAGCTCGGCGTCGCGCCACCAACCTCGTGTGGTCTCGTCCTCGACCGGAGTCACCTCGGCCAGCTCGGCCAGCCGGTCCGACGACGGCGGTGCGGGCCAGCGCGCTGAGATCACCTCGTCATGGGTCGGGTTGCCCTCGTGGGCGCTCGCCTCGGGCCAGTCCTCGCCGACATCGACCGCGCCGGCCTCGATCAGCTCGGTAAGGAACAGCGAGCCGGCGGCGATCGTCTTCCCGTCACGCCAGAACGAGCCGAACAGCATCAGCTCGCGCCGGGCGCGCGTGAGCGCCACGTAGGCGAGCCGGCGTTCCTCGGCGAGCGCGCGGGCGCCCTCGCGGATCTTGAAGTCGTCGACCACGGCGCCGAGCTCCTTGGCGGTCGTCGCCTCGCTGAGGTCGAGCTCGGGCAGGTGGGCGCGGTCGCCGCGGAGCACGTACGGCAGCGTGGAGGCGCCGGTGAGCCACCCGGACCCCTTGCGGAGACCAGCCTTGGTGGGCGCCGTGGTCGGGAAGGTGCCCTCGACCAGCCCGGGGATGACCACGACGTCCCACTCGAGGCCCTTGGAGGCATGCACGGTCATGAGCTGCACCGCGGTGGGGTCGGGCTCGGCCTCGGCGACGTCGAGCCCGCGCTCTTCCTCCAGTGCGGCATCGAGCCAGGCGAGGAACGCGCCGAGGGTGCGGTCCTCGGCATCGCCGGAGAAGCGGGACGCGACCGCCGTCAGCTCGTCGAGGTTGCGGCGGGCCTCGCCGACCGGTCTGGGGCGCTGCGCCGCGACCTCGATATCGAGGCCGAGCACGTGCTCGGCGGTGATGACCAGCTCGGGCAGCGACAGGTAGCTGAGCGACCGCAGGGTGCGCAGCGCTCCCGCGAGTCGGGCCAGCCGGGAGCGGGCGGCCCCGCTCAGCTGGCGGCCCTCGCGGTCACGCCAGTCAGGAGGCGGCAGCTGGTCGATCGCCTCGACGAGGCTCGCGAGCTCGGCCGGCTCGCGCACCACCGGCGCCTCGGCCTCGGGCAGGTCGGCGTGGCTGTCCCGGGCACCGCGGCGGGTGCGCGCCTGCGCGGCGGCCCACTCCCCGAGCGCGAGCAGGTCGGCGGCACCGAGATCGACAGAGGGCCCGGTGAGCAGCCGCATCAGGGCATCGCCGCGCCCGGGGTCGTGGACCACGATCAGCGCCGACCAGATGTCGGTCACCTCGGGCGTGTGCAGCAGTCCGGCCAGGCCCACCACCTGTACCGGGATGCCGCGCGCCTGCAGCGCTGCCGAGATCGGGGCGAACTGGCTGCGCTTGCGGCACAGCACGGCCGCGCTCGGCGGCTCGCAGTCTCCTGCGCGGACCTCAGAGACGTAGTCGGCGACGGCTTCGGCCTCCTGCGGGATCGTCTCGAGGAACCGGGCTCGCACCCGGCCGTGGCCGGCACCGGGGCGGGTCTGCAGCACGGGCACGTCGCCGGCAGCCTCGGCGCGCAGTGGCGCAGCCACGATGTTGGCGGCCTCGAGCACGGCGGCGTCGTTGCGCCACGCGGTGCTCAGCGTCGCTGCGGCGGCCGGCACGCCATCGGCACGGTGGAAGGTGGCCGGGAAGTCGAAGAGCGTGCCAGCAGCGGCGCCGCGCCAGCCGTAGATCGCCTGATGCGGGTCACCCACGGCGGTGACCGGGTGTCCACCGCCGAACAGCGCCGACAGCAGCTCGACCTGCGCGATCGAGGTGTCCTGGTACTCGTCGAGGAGCACCACCCGGTAGCGGCCTCGCTCGGCACGCCCCACCTCGGGCACCTCGGTGGCGATGCGGGCGGCCAGCCGCACCTCTTCCCCGAAGTCGATCAGGCCGCGCTCGTGCTTGCGCTGCACGAACGCAGTCACCAGCTCCATCAGCTGGGCGCGAGTGAGCAGCGCCGCCGCGGCCCTCCCGGCGTCCGAGGACTTGGCCGGCTGCAGGTCGGTGATCGCCTCGGCCACCGCCTCCAGCTCCTCGCGGGCAAGCTCCGGGTCCACGCCGTGCTCGTTGAGCTCGCCCTCCAGGGCGGTGATGCCGTCGACGAGCGTGCTGGCCTTGTAGCCGGTCTCGATGTCGCCCGCCCAGCTCGTGACGATCTCGTCGGCGAGCTGGAACCGGCCGGCATCGCCGATGTGGGTGGCATCGGGCGGGTGCCCGATCCGCAGCGCGTGGTCGCGGACGATCGCGCCGGCGTAGGAGTTGTAGGTCGCGACCCGGGGGCGGTCGTCGACGTCGATCTCGGCACCTGCCGCCCGTACCTCGCGGATCCGTCGTCGCACCCGGTCGGCCAGCTCGGCCGCCGCCTTGCGGGTGAAGGTCAGCCCGAGCACCTCACCGGGCGCGACCAGACCGTTCGCGAGCAGGTACACGACTCTGGAGGCCATCGTGGCGGTCTTGCCCGACCCGGCGCCGGCCACCACCAGTATCGGCTCCAGAGGCGCCTCGATCACCGCGGTCTGCTCGGGTGTGGGCGTCGGCTGACCCGTCACCTCGGCGATGCGTGCCGCGCTCCAGCTCATTCGGCACCATCCTTCGGTACCACGCGGCCGCCCTCGGGCTGCACCGGGCAGGAGGTCCGCACCTGGCAGTACCCGCACATGGGGTTCTGCCGGGCCGGGAACTCACCGGACGTGAGCGTGCGGACCGTCTCGGCGATCAGCTCGTGCGCCCAGCCCGGATCGGCATCCGCCGGCAGCGGTGCCTGGTGGCGCAGCGTCGCGCCGCGCACCCCTGTGCCGAGATAGACGAGCGAGCCGCCCTGCGGCGTGCTCTCCTCGAACGCGCCGTGCTCGACGGCGAGCTGGTAGGCGCCGAGCTGGGCGTGCCGCGCCGTCTGCTCCACGCTCGGCGCGGAGGCACCGGTCTTGAGGTCGATGACCCGCAACCCTTCCGGGAGGTGCTCCAGTCGGTCCATCCGCCCACGCACCCGGGCGCGACCGCCGTCGACCTCGATCTCGACGTCGAAGTCCTCCTCGACGTCGACCCGCTCGGGGTGATCGGCGAGGTAACCGGCGAGCCGTCGCACCATCTCCTCCGCCCGGGCACGCTCCTGCCGGGAGACCCAGGCGTCGTCGAGGCCGATCTCGTGCCAGCGGCGGGCCAGCGCGGCCTGCAGCTCCTCGAGGCTGCCGTGCGGCAGCTCTGCAGCGATCTCGTGGATCAGGTTGCCGACGTTCTGCGCCTGCGTGCTCGGCTTGCGCCCACCCGAGGTGCTGAGCGCCCAGTGCAGCGGGCAGGAGGTGGCCTTCTCGACCGCCGACGGCGAGACGGGAACCGGGTGTGCGGCGTCGTAGGCAGGGCTGCTCGAGGTCGGTGCGAGCCGTTCCGGCCAGCGGTCCGGGTCGGCGGCGTCGACCTGGTGCGCGCGCAGGTGGGCCAGCACCTGCAGCGCCGCCGCGGCCTGCTCGTCGGGTCCGTGCAGTGCTCCCCGGAGCTCGCCGACCAGTCCGCGCAGGTCGAGCGCGGCCGTCACCGGCGTCAGTCGCGGCAGACCGACCCCGCCGCCGCCTCCGGCATCGGGCAGCAGCGACTCGTAGAAGGTCGAGGGCCGCGCGTCGGTGTCGAGCACGGCGGTCAGCAGCAGCGCCCGGCGGGCGCGCGAGCACGCGGACACGAAGGCACGCAACTCATCGGCGAGGACGTCGGCGCGCGCGGCGCGCAGGGCCTCGGCCATCTCGGCACCGCCACCACGGCGGAGCCCGCTGTCGCGCGCGGCGGTGATGTCGGCGAGCTGCTGCGCGCCGAGGAGTGTGTCGCGGATCCGCAGGTCCGGCCAGGAGTCATCCTGAACGCCCGCGACCACCACGAGGTCCCACTCACCGCCCGACGCGCTGGCGGCGGTGTGCACCGCCACCGTCGCGGAGTCCTCGCCCCGCGCGGCGAGCGTGTCGGCGGCGAAGTCCTGGGTCGCGAGGTGCGCGAGGAAGGTGCGGGGGTCCGCGCCAGTGGTGCGGTCGGTGAACTGCTCGGCTGCCTTGAACAGCGAGACCACGGCGTCGAGGTCGGCATCGGCGCGGTCGGCCGAGGCGCCGCCTGCGAGCGCGCGGTCCTGCCAAGCGCGGGCGAGGCCCGTGGCGTCCCACATCGCCCACAGCACCATCTCGGCGCTGCGGGGGTCCTCGGCGAGTGCGGCGCGACCGGCGTCGAGCACCTGGGCGACCGCGGTGACGGCCCGGTGCAGCCGGGGCGGCAGGCCCGCGTGGGCGCCCTCGTCTCGGTCGCGCGCCAGCAGCCTCGGCAGCAGCTCGTCAGAGGGGGTGCCGGCGCCCTCGCGCTGGCGCAGAGTGCGGCGCAGCGCACGCATCGAGACGGCGTCGAGGCCGCCGATCGGGGACAGCAGCAGCGCGGCGGCTGCCTCGGTGGTGACGGCATCGTCCACGACGCAGCGCAGCGCATCCAGCAGCGGCCGTACCGCGGCCTCCTCGCGCAGCGGCCGGTCGGGGATGGCCGCGGCGAGGGGGATGCCGGCGGTGCGCAGACCACGGCGGATCTCCCCCACCCGCGCCCCGGTGCGCACGATCACCGCCATCTGCGACCACGGCACGCTGTGCCGCAGGTGCGCGATCCGCAGCTGTTGGGCGATCGCCTGGACCTCCTGCGCGGCAGTGGGGAGCAGCAGGTGGCGCACCGGCGGCACCGGCAGGTCCTCGGGGTCGCCACCCGCGACTGCGGTGCGACGGCGGTCCTCACCCAGCGCCGGCAATGTGGCGGTGAGAGTGCGGATCGCCTCGCGCAGTCCCGGCCCGTGCCGGTAGCTGGTGCCGAGCACGTGCACGGAGGCGCCGAGACCGCCGTCGAGCGAGCCGACCGCGCGGGTGGCGGCGTCCAGGAGGCCGGGCTGGCCTCCTCGGAATGCCTGGACCCCCCGATCGGGGTCACCGAGCACCGTGACCCGGGCGCCGTCGTCGGCCACCGCGGTGAGCAGCCGCGCGGTGGCGAGCGTGGCGTCCTGGTAGTCGTCGTGCATCACGAGCGACCAACGGGGTCTGGTGTCCTCGGACACCTCGCTCCCCCAGGTGCGCAGCGCGACCACGGCCTGGTCCACGATGGTCGCGGCGTCATAGCGGGCGCCACGATCGGGCGTGAGCTCGCCGAGGGCCATGACATCGCCGTACTCGGCGAGCAGCCTGCCGGCGGCGCACCACTCGGGCCGGTCGTGGCGACGGCCGAGATCGACCAGCCCCTCGCCGTCGAGCCCCGCCTCGGCGGCTCGCATCAGCAGGTCACGCAGCTCGTCACGGAAAGCAGGCAGCCGCAGCGTCTCCGGCCCGATCCGCTCCGGCCAGGTGATCGGGGTGCCCTCGCCGGAGGCGTGGCCGGCGATGAGGTCGGCCAGCACGGTGTCCTGCTCGGGACCGGACACGAGCGTGGGTGGCGGCTCGCCGCGGTGGCTCGCGCGCAGCCGCAGGATCGCGTACGCGAGCGAGGCCGGTGTGCGGACCAGCACCTGGCCGGTGGTGCGACCGAGCCGCCGCGCCAACCGATCCCGCAGCTCGCCGGCGCGCTGCCGCGTGGGCACGAGCAGCAACGCCGACTCCGGCGGCTGCGCCTCGCTCCACGCGACGAAGGTCTCGAGCGCCGCGCTGGTCAGACCTGTGCCTGGTGCGCCGAGCACCACGTGGTTGCCGCCCGCGAGGATGGCATCACGAGCACCGCGCTGATCGGCATCGAGCGCGATCGCCCGGTCGCTCACCACGGCTGTCTCGGTCACATCTGCATCAGACCACAGAGCTCCGACATCGGGCCGCGATCAGGTCAGCAGCGGCGCGGCTGCGGGAACGCTGCTGCTGCCCCAGTACCCATCGGGAGCGAACAGCTCGGCGACGCACTCCTCGAGGAGACCGGCCTCCAGCAGCAGATCCAGCACCGTGTAGCGGCTGCGGATCATCTGCGCTCGCGCATACGTGGATCGCAGCTGCGCCAGCGTCAGGGCGATCTGCTCGGGGTGGGTGACCGCGCCCACGGTCTCGAGGGTGGCCCGGACCTCGCTCGCCGGGACCAACTGGTCGCGCAACTGGCGCGAGAGCGCCGGCCAGACCTCGCGAAGACGCTCGAGCCGACTGCGCAACCGCGCCGGCGACACGAACTTCGCGTGGCTCTGCTCCAGCGCCGCGGCAGTGATGTCCGAAGGCAGGTCCGCGGCCCGGATGCGGCGCTCGACCTCCGCCCAGGCGGGCCAGTCGCGCACGGCGGCATCGACGTCGAGGGTGGCCAGGTCACGCCGCAGCACGACCTCGTACAACGCGCACAGCGCGATGGTGCCCAAGCCGACCTTCTTACCGTGCGACAGCGGCGGTTCCCACGCCCGGCCGAGGCCCTCCATCTCCCAGAGGTGCGAGAACTGGTGCCCGGCACCCGACGCGGGCCGAGAGGACCGGTGGGCCTGCATCGCGAGGCCGGACATCAGCAGCCCGTCGGCCAGCGAGGCGATCGCGGATTCGTCCCCCACAGCAATCCGATCCGGATCCGCCAACGAGGCGCGCAGCGGCGCCTGCACGAGGTCCCAGACCGACCGCTCGATCGGCTCGATCTCCAACGCGTCGGCGATCAGCCAGTCCGCACCGGCCGGGATCTTCTCGATCAGGTCACCCACACCGGTGGCGGTGAGTCGCCTCGGAGCCTGCGCCATGACGCGGTGGTCCGCGATGACGGCCGTGGGAGCCGGGCAGTATTGCGTGATCTTGAAGCCCGCCTTGGTGATCGACGCACCGTAGGCGGCGTAGCCGTCCATCGAGGCGGCGGTCGCGACGACCAGGTAGGGCCGCCCGAGCTCGCCCGACGCCAGCTTCACCAGGTCGTTCAGCGTGCCCGATCCGATCACCACGGCACAGCCGCCGCCACGTCGGGACAGGTGGTCACGCACCATCTCGACGTTCTCGTAGGAGGCGTACACACTCGGCGATCCGGGCAGAACCAGCGGCTCGGACACGGGCACGCCTGCCTCGCGCAGCGAGGCCACCACCTCCTCGCCGGCAACCGCCCAGGTGTTCTCGTCGGCCACGAGGTGCGCCTCGAGCGCACCGAACACATCCAGGAACACCGCACCCGTGCGGTCGAGCACACCCAACCCGGCCACGATCGCGCGGGTGTCGCTCGCCCCGGCGAGCGCGTCCGTGAACTCGTTGCTCGTCGTCACGGGTGCGGCCACCCGTTCGGCGCGCACCCGTCGAGGCTGATGCTCTGCTGCACCATCACCGGCGCCGGCTCCCCAGGCACCGGGCACTGCTCGTGCGGGTGCCCGAGCAGGTGGCCCACCTCGTGATTGACCAGGTACTGCCGATAGTCGGTGAGGTCGCCTCCGCCGTCGCTCCAGGCATCGGCACCGAACACCCAGCGGTCGGCGTTGAGGGCGGCATGTCCGTACCGGCCGCACGACCACCTGCCGTTCGTCGCCAGGGGTGCGCACATCTCGTCCACCGTGGCGGCTGTCGCGAGCACCACGCGGATGTCGGGATCCTCGGCGTCGGTACGCGCAAAGCGAACAGAGCCATCAGCGCCCCAGCCACGCGGGTCGTTGAGCGTCTCGATCACGAACGCGGCGAAGGCGGCGTCATGGGTGTCGAGCCCCACCTCCACCTCGACGCGCACCGTCATCACCTCGGCAGACCCCGACGGCGGCTCCGTCTCGCCGGGTACGACCCGCAGCTCACCGGTGCTGCTCGCCGGAACCCGCTGCGAACGCACTCCTGCCAACAGATCCGCCTCTTGCTCGACCGTCAACGACACCGTCGGCGTGGGCACCTCGGGCAAGGCTGTCGACAAGGTGACGGACTCGCTCGTGGTGACCTCCGCCGTCGTGCGTCCCGATGGGGCGGCCGTGCCGCCGAACACCACAGGTCCGAGCACGATCCCGACGAGAACAGCGACCAGGAACGCCGCCGAGACGGCGATCACGCGTCGAGACATGTGTCCATCGTGTCAGCAGCGCGTGCCTACGATGGAGTCGGGTCGATGACCGGCCCACCGACGGAGAGGAAACAAGGGTGGAGATCACCATCGGCGTCCGCGACATCGCGCGCGAGATCACGCTCGAGGTCGAAGGCGAGGCCGACGACATCGTGGCGAACGTCACCGACGTCCTCGCCAAGTCCGCCAAGGGTGACGCCGCCGCAGTGCTCGACCTCACCGACGAGAAGGGCAACCGCACGATCGTGCCGGCCGCCGCGCTCGGGTACGTGCAGATCGGCGCCAACGAGCCTCGGCGCGTGGGGTTCGGCACACTCTGACCCGTTCCGGTACCCGCTGGCCGTAGACTGAGCGGGACCAGGCTGCCCGGTCGCCCTGTTCGGAAACGGCATGCCTATGACGGTCGAGCCCCGCTCGACCACGACCTTTCGCGATCGGCTGCCACCACGAGGTGACTGCCAATTGCGCCGATGCGCAGCGCGTCACCGCGACCGAAGGCACCGATGACCGACTCCCTCGACGCGATCGTCGCAGAGACCACCGAGGTGGAACTGCCCGACCCGCACGCCGAAGTTCCCGCCACTTTCGCCGACTTCGGCGTGTCCGAGCCCATCGTCCGGGCACTCACCGACGTGGGCATCACCCACCCGTTCCCGATCCAGGCGCTCACCCTCCCGGTGGCACTCGGTGGCCACGACATCATCGGCCAGGCCAAGACGGGCACCGGCAAGACTCTCGGTTTCGGCATCCCGCTGCTGCAGCAGGTTGTTGGCCCCGGCGAGGACGGCTGGGACGTGCTGCCCGATGCCGGCAAGCCGCAGGCCCTGGTGGTCGTGCCGACCCGGGAACTCGCCGTGCAGGTGGCCGGCGACCTCACCACCGCCGCGCGGCACCGCAGCGTCCGCGTGATGCAGGTCTACGGCGGCCGCGCGTACGAGCCGCAGATCGAGGCGCTGCAGCGCGGCGTCGAGGTGGTGGTCGGCACCCCCGGCCGCATGATCGACCTGCTCAAGCAGCGCCACCTCGACCTGTCAAAGGTGAAGGTGCTCGTGCTCGACGAGGCCGACGAGATGCTCGACCTCGGCTTCCTGCCGGACGTCGAGACGCTGCTCGCCTCCACCCCCGCCAACCGGCACACGATGCTGTTCTCGGCGACCATGCCCGGCCCGGTCATCGCGATGGCCCGCCGCTACATGAGCCGCCCCACGCACATCCGCGCGCAGGACCCGACCGACCAGGGCTCGACCGTCAAGGCCGTGACCCAGTTCGTCTACCGCGCGCACGCGCTCGACAAGGTCGAGATGCTCGCTCGCATCCTGCAGGCGAAGGATCGCGGCCTCACGATCGTGTTCACGCGCACCAAGCGCACCGCCGCGAAGGTCGCCGACGAGCTGACCGAGCGTGGCTTCGCCGCCGCCTCGATCCACGGCGACCTCGGCCAGGGCGCCCGCGAGCAGGCGTTGCGCGCGTTCCGCAACGGCAAGGTCGATGTGCTGGTCGCCACCGACGTGGCCGCCCGCGGCATCGACGTCGACGACGTCACCCACGTCATCAACTACCAGTGCCCGGAGGACGAGAAGACCTACCTGCACCGCATCGGCCGCACCGCCCGCGCGGGCAACACCGGCACCGCGGTCACGTTCGTCGACTGGGATGACGTGCACCGCTGGAACCTCATCGACAACATCCTCGAGCTCGGCAAGCCCGAACCCGTGGAGACCTACTCCTCCTCGCCGCACCTGTACACCGACCTCGGCATCGCCGAGGGGACCAAGGGACGGCTGCCGCGCAGCGAGCGCACCCGGTCCGGACTGGGCGCCGAGACGCTCGAGGACCTCGGGGAGACCGGCAAGGGTGCGGGCCGTGGCGCCGGCGCCCGCGATCGCGGCTCACGTGACGGCCAGGGCGGCGGCCGCAACCGGCGCCGTGGCGGTCGCTCCGGCCAGAGCGAGAACCGCTCGGAGTCGCGCCCGGCCGACCAGGCGGCTGGTGGTGAGGGACGCGCCGAGGGCGCGCCCCGCCGTCGTCGGCGTCGTCGCACCCGGGGCGGCAAGCCGGCAGGCCAGCCGCAGGCGCAACAGGACTGAGCCTCGTATGAGTCAGGGCCCGACGGCGCAGCGCGCCCAGGTCCTGCTCGATCTCCTTGAGCTCGTGGTCGCCGTGCGTCCGCGGGAGCGGGCGGTCGTGGGGATCGACGGGCCCGACGGCGTGGGCAAGTCGACCCTGGCCGCGGAGCTGTTGGCGGTGGCGCCGGCGGTCTCCGGGCGCGAGGTGGTCGGCGTGGGCATCGACTCCTTCCACCGCCCGCGGGCCGAGCGCTACGCGCACGGCCGGGACGCGGAGTCGTACTACCGACACGCGTTCGACTACGACGCGCTGCGACGCTGCGTGCTGGACCCGTTCCGTGCGGGCCGCGAGATCGTGCCCGCCGTGCACGATGTCGCCACCGACGAGGCTGTGTTCCCCGACCCGATCGAGGTGGGCGAGGATGCGTTGCTGCTGCTCGACGGGGTGTTCCTGCAGCGCCAGGAGCTGCAGCCGCAGCTCGATGCGGTGCTGCTGGTCACCGCCGACCTGGAGGTCACCGTGCCGCGCGGCAATGCACGCTTCGCTCGGCCCGCCGAGGAGGACGATCCGGACCATCCGGCGAACGCCCGGTACGTCGGCGCTCAACGGATGTACGCGCACGAGCTGCGCCGGCAGGGCACCTTCCCCACCTGGATCCTCGACAACACCGACCTCGACCGGCCGCGACTGCTGCAGCCCGATGTCGAGGCCGGATGGCGGAGCCGTGGCTTCAGCGCCGACGGTCCGCACGTCGACTGGCCCGCAGAGTCCTGAACGCTACGGCCGCAACACCGGCAGCCTGCCCTGCGCCTCGATCTGGTCGAGCACCTCGGGGGCGGTGGTGCACTCCCCCAACCGATTCGGCTTGCCGGTGCCGTGGTAGTCGCTCGAGCCGGTGACGAGCAGGCCGAGCTCGGCGGCGAGGTCGCGCAGCACGTCGCGGTCCTGCTCGGTGTGGTCGGGGTGGTCGACCTCCAGGCCGGCGAGTCCTGCCGCGGCGAGGCCGCGGATCGTCTCGAGCGAGACGGTCCGCCCGCGGGTGGAGGCCCGAGCGTGGGCCATCACCGGGACCCCGCCCGCGGCCCGCACTGCCGCGACGGCCTCGACCGTGGACGGCGCCCAGTACCTCACGTAGTACGGCCCGTACGAGCGCAGGATCGTCCCGAACGCCGCGGCCCGGTCGGGGACGTGGCCCCGCGCAACCAGTGCGTCGGCGATGTGCGGGCGGCCGATCGTGGCGCCGTCGGTCGCCTGGGCCACCACGTCCTCCCAGGTGAGGTCGAGATCCTGCCCGATCAACTCGACCATGGTGCGTGCGCGCGAGGCGCGAGAGTCCCGCGCCCGCTCGAACATCGCGGTCAACGCCGGGTCCGCCGGGTCGTGCAGGTAGCTGAGCAGGTGCACGCTGATGCCACCCGCCTCGGTGGAGATCTCGGTTCCGCGCACGAGCGCGACCCCGGTCTCGGCCACCGCCGACGCAGCGGCGTCCCAGCCCGCCGTGGTGTCGTGGTCGGTCAGGGCAACCACATCGACGGCGGAGCGCGCCGCGCGCATCACCTCATCTGGCGCGTCGGTCCCGTCCGAGACGTTCGAGTGGACGTGGAGGTCGATGCGCATCGCTGCAGTGTGGCAGGCATCAAGCGGCGCGCGACGACGGGACGATGTCGACGAGCGGGCCGCGCGGGGTCGACCACAGGGTCCACGGTTCGCCGCCGGGTGGGGGTGGCGGGGCCGAGCTGTAGGTGTGGCCGGTGGGCGTCGTCGTCACGACCAGGTGCGGGTTCTCGGATGATGGGCTCGGTCTGACCCGCCAACCGTGCGCTTCCTTGGCGTAGTTGCAGGCTTCGCACGTGCCTGCACCGTTGCTGAGCGTGGTTTGGCCGTCGTCGGCAGCCGGCAGGACGTGGTCGCTGTGGCGGATCGGAGCATGGCACCAGGGCGTGCGGCACTCCTGATCGCGGAATCGGATCAGGCGCTGCAGCCCGGGCGGGAAGCGACGGCGAGTGGAGTCGATCGCCGCCAGCTCGCTGCCACTCGGTGTGGTGTAGAGGCGCCGCAGCCAGATCCGGTCGGCAGGCGTGAGTGCGGCGAGCTGACGGGCCAGGTCTGCGTCCACGGGGGTCAAGCCGCCGGCCGGTCCGCCGATGAGAATCTCTGCCTCGCTGGCCGTGCCGCTCCCGAAGAGCTGCCGCTCCGACATCACCACGTTCAGGACCACGCCGACGCCGGAGGGCGCTCCGGCCGGCTCGTGCTCCGCACGGGCGCCCTCCGCAGCCCTGGGCTGATGGGCGACCACCGCATCGCGGAGCGCGTCGGCCATCACCTGACCGCGGGTGGCCGGCGTGCCCGCCGCGCGGGCGGTGTCGGCTGCCTGGGACAGGGCCGCGTACACAGCGACCCCATCGGCGACGGGCAGCAGCGCGGTCAGGTAGGCCATGGTGTCGGGAGCGGGGC
>NZ_JBMDXJ010000514.1:0-2120 GCF_048594945.1 Pseudactinotalea sp.
TCTTGAACGCGTCACCGATGCGCAGTTCGTGCCGGCTGCTCGGCAGGGACACGCGGCCGTGCATCTCGGAGGCGAAGACTCGCTCGGTGACCTCGCCGTCGTCGGTCATCCCCAGTTCGGTGTCGATCTCGGCCAGGCGCAGCTGGGCACTGCGCAACGCGGTCGCTTCGGGGAATCCCTGGTCAGTCTCGACGAAGGCGCGCAGCTCACTCACCTGTTCGTTCCACTGCGCGATCCGATCACGCTCCTCCTCGACACGGGCGGGCAGCTTCTCGAGCTGGTTCGCCAGGCGGACGGGGAGGTTCGTCTTGGCGAGCGTGTCCCGGCTCGGCTCGAGATCGAAGCCGACCTCGAACGCGCCCGCGGCATGGATCCGCCAGGTGTGCCTCTGAGGGGAGGCGACGAAGTCGATGCCCTGCACGGAGGCGATCAGCGGTCGCTCCTCGGCCGCGATCGCGGGTCCTGCACTGCGCAGGGTGGACCGGATCGCTTCGGCGGTCTCGGTCGCCGTTTCGGGCCGGCTGCCGTCGGCGAGGATGATGCCCGCGTCAGGCTGGATCGCCGTCACGACGCTTTCGAGCCGGGGGAGTGTCTGCTCGGCCAGGCGAATGTCTCGCTCGACGGAGCGCAGACGCCCCTTGGCGGAGCCGAACTCGGTGCGGTGTGCGGTCTCGAGGTTCTGCAGGCGGGTGATCTCGTTGAGGACTTCCACCCGCTCCATCACCAGCGGTGAGTCCGCGGCGAGGGCCGCGACCGCGCGGGCCATCTGCTCCATCGACTCGTCGTCCTGCTCCAGGGTCCGCTCGGTGGTGGTGCCCTTGGTGATCTGGCCGATGAAGGCGGCCTTCCGCTCGATGGTCTGCCACGACATCGCATCGACGGTGCCGGTCGTGACGTAGGTGTGGACCTCGACCTCGCTGTTCGCGTTGCCCTGTCGGATCAGCCGGCCCTCGCGCTGCTCGAGCTCGTCGGGGCGCCACGGCACATCTACGTGGTGCAGCGCGACTGCGCGCCGCTGCACGTTCACGCCCGTGCCCATCCGCTGGGTCGATCCGACCAGCACCCGCACGCGACCGTCCCGGCACTGCTCGAACAGTCGCGCTCGCGCCTGGTCATCGGCGGCGTCGTGGATGAACGCGACCTGTCCGGGCTCCACCCCGCGCTGTTCGAGCTCGTCGCGCAGGATGCCGTAAAGGTCCAGCGTGGACCCGCCGGGCACGCCCGAGTCCAGGAACACCAGCTGCAGCCCGCCACGGTTCGGCTCCACTTGCCCGTCTCTGGCGTAGTAGACGTTCTCGCTGGTGCGGGTGTGGATCTCGGCGACCTGGTCGGCGACCTGCCCGATCCGGCCCCCGTCCTCATCGGCATCCAGGTCTCGCATCCGCGGGTCCAGCGCGACCAGCTGCCCGTCCTTGATCACCTTGAGCATGTTGTCCTTGCCGGTGGGATCGCGAGTCTCCGCGCGCCGCTTCAGCTCCTGCCCGTAGGCCTTGACCTGCTCGGTCGCCTCACGGGTGTGGACCTGTCTCGTCCCGCCGACCAGCTCTGGCAGCCCTCCGGGTACGGCCTGGGTGATGTCCTCCCGCGTGACCGTCGACATGAACACTCGGTTGGTGGCCAGGAGCTCGGGCAGGTTCGCGAACGAGCGGACGCGGTCTTTCACCTTCCATGTCACGCCGTCGCCGGACATCTCCAGTGCCTGCCCGGTGCGGGCGAAGGCACGCGCCCACTCCCGCAGCGAGTCGATGCCCTGCGCCTCGAGCACGTCCGGGCGCAGGTAGCGCTGCATCACCCACAGCTCTGCCATGTTGTTCGCCACCGGTGTTCCGGTCGCGAAGTCCACCACGTGGGGGACCATCCCCGGCTGCCAGGTGCCGTCGCGCTGGGCGACCTCGATGCGGTGCTCGCGCAGCGCGTGGATCTTCATGTCCAGGTCCGAGGCCATCTGCGAGCCCACGTGATTCAGGTCGGTGACGTCCGAGGCGCGTGCGAGGTTCTTGTAGAGGTGGGCCTCGTCCACGATCAGGTGATCACAGCCCGTCTGCTCGAACGTCATTCCGACATCCTTGCTCTCCAGCAGCTTCTTCGCTCTCCCCTCGAGAGTCTTGATCTGCGACTCG
>NZ_JBMDXJ010000515.1:0-7946 GCF_048594945.1 Pseudactinotalea sp.
CGCGCTGCCGCCGATGCGGCACGACCCGGTGGCGGCCGACTCCGAACGCACCGACGCCGTGGTGCACGTGTTCGATCACGCCCGAGGTGTTCTACGTCGCCGCCGACGGGCACTCGCAGCAGGTCACCCACCGTTCCGACGGTTCGGTCACGGTCCGCATCGAGGGCGCGATCGCCGAGGCCTTCACCGCGCTCGGGCTCATCGGCGGCTGAGGCGTATCACAGGCGGGCTGGTGGGCTCCTGGTCGGTGGAGGTAGTCACATGAGTCCGAGGTCAGCCAGGGCGGCGAGCCTGAACCGCTGGGTGGTGACGATGGCGTGTGCGCCACGTCGTGTCGCAGCGATGGGCCAGCAACCGCGCGCGGTCGCGCCGGTGTCCGGCCACGCGCGATCGGCGCGGCCTCAGCGGCGCTCGTTGCCGCGCCGGTAGTTCCCGGTCGCGCGGGCCAGCAGGTGCTGGGTCTGTGCCTCGTCGGCGCTCGCGAGCTTCGCGGCGAGTCTGTCGGCGTCGCGCCCGCCGACCACCACGACCTCACGGCCGCCCCGGCTCACCCGCACCTGCCCGCTCTTGGTCACCTGGTAGTCGAACGGGTCGTCCGCGAGACCCGGCGGCAGCTCACTCATGGCGGCCGAGGAACGTGAGAGAGGAGACGACGGCGGAGCGCACCCCGGTCTCGAGGGTCGGGTGCATCGTGGGACCGAAGAACGGCGAGTGGTTGCTGGGGAGCTCCAGCAAGCGGTTCTCCGCCTGCAGCGCGTCGTATGCCGCCTCGTCCCATCCGCCCACGAACCAGTAGGCGTACGGCACGTCCCACGCGCGGGGCAGCCACGAGAAGTCCTCGCTGCCGGTGACCTTCTCACCGAAGGTGACCGGCTGGCCCGCATCCTCGAGGGCTGCGCGAACCTGCTCGGCGATCTCGGGGTCGTTGTCGGTCAAGGGGACCTGGTCGTAAGAGCTGATCTCCGGCTCGCGCGGGCAGCCGGCCGCGGCAGCCTGCCCGACTGCGATCCGGCGGATCGCCGCGATGATGCGGTCGTGGACCGCGTCGTCATAGGAGCGGATGTTGACGTGCAGCTCGGCGCTCGCGGGGATGATGTTCGCCTTCGTGCCGGCCTGCAGCATGCCCACGGTGACCACGCCGAACTCCGCACCCGAGAGCGTGCGGGAGACCACGGTCTGCAGGTTCATCACGAGGCTGGCGGCCACCACGATCGGGTCGATCGTGTAGTGCGGCATCGAGCCGTGACCGCCCTTGCCGTGCACCACGATCCGCAGGTTCTCCGACCGCGACATCGTGGGTCCGGGGCGCACGTGCACGCTGCCGGCGCGTTCAGGTCCCACATGCTGCCCGAGCACCACGTCGGGGCGTGGCACGCGGTCGACGAGACCGTCCTCGACCATGGCGATCGCGCCGTCGCCGGTCTCCTCGGCGGGCTGGAACAGCGCGACGAAGGTGCCGGACCAGTGCTCCCGCCCCGCGGCCAGGAGCTCGGCGGCCGCGAGCAGCCACGTCATGTGGAAGTCGTGCCCGCACGCGTGCATCGTGGGGTGCTCGATCCCGTGGCGGTCCAGTCCGGTGTCGGTGGAGGCGTACGGGAGCCCGGTGTCCTCGGCGACGGGCAGCCCGTCCATGTCGGCGCGGAACATCACGACAGGTCCAGCGGGGCCGTCCGGTGGGTTGTTCTCAAGGATGCCGACCACGCCCGTGCCGCCGAGCTGCTCGGTGACCTCGTAGCCGAGGTCGCGCAGCTTGGCGGCGCAGATCGCAGCGCTGCGGGTCTCACCGTGCGAGAGCTCAGGGTGCGCGTGGAAGTCGGTGTAGGTGGCCTCGAGCCAGTCGAGCGCGGGGAGTCCGGCCAGGACGGCGGCCACGGCGTCCGACGGCGGTGCTGTTGTCATGCTCCGACGGTAGGCCACCTGGTCAGGACGGGCGAGGGATTCTCGCACCCTCTATGCCGAGGTCTGCAGATCGAGGTGCCCGACCACGAGCCCGTTTGAGCGGCGCAGACACGCGGGGCCGGCACGGACTACGCTCCTGCGGACGAGTTGTTTCAACCCTCAGGAGAATTGCGATGGCCGCGCGCCCGACCCACACCGACGTCGTCGTGCCTTCAGGGGTGCGAGGACCGCGGTTCAAGGAACCCGAGGGCTCCAGCACCGCTGAGCGGCTCGACCTGGCTGGCGACTGGCGGTTCCGCCTCTTCGACGAGGCGATCACGGGCGCCGACCCCGCCGATCGCGGGGCGGACTGGGACACGCTCGCGGTCCCGGGCCACTGGCAGCTCGCCGGCGCTCCCGACGCCTGGCCCTACGGCAAGCCTGCGTACACGAACGTGCTGTTCCCGATCCCGGTCGACCCGCCGCGGGTGCCGCGCGAGAACCCCACCGGCGAGTACCGCCGCACCGTCGACGTGCCGCGGGCCTGGCTCGATTCGGGCCGCGTGGTGCTGCGCTTCGAGGGCGTGGACTCCTGGTTCGAGGTGAGCGTCAACGGCACGCCGGTGGCGACCTCGCACGGGTCCCGCCTGCCCACCGAGATCGACGTCACCGAGCACGTGCAGGCCGGCGAGAACCTGCTGGCCGCACGGGTGACGCAGTGGTCGGCCTTCACGTACGTGGAGGACCAGGACCAGTGGTGGCTCTCGGGCATCTTCCGCGACGTCGCGCTGCTGCACCGCCCCGCCGGCGGGATCGAGCACGTCAGCATCACCGCCGAGTACGACCATCTCACCGGGCAGGGTTCGTTCTGTGCCGAGGTCGAGACATCCGACGGCGCAGCACCGGTCATCCGCATTCCCGACCTTGGTCTCGAGGTCACCTCGGGCGAGGAGGTGAGCACCGCCGTCGAGCCATGGAGCGCAGAGGTGCCGCGCCTCTACGAGGCGACGGTGAGCACCGATGCCGAGACGGTGACGCTGCGGGTCGGGTTCCGCACGATCGCGACCGACGGCGGCGTGTTCACGGTCAACGGTGCGCCGGTCAAGCTGTACGGCGTCAACCGGCACGAGTTCGAGCCCACCCGCGGGCGTGCGGTCACGCGCGAGACGATGCTCGCCGACGTGCTGCTCGCCAAGACCCACCACGTCAACGCGGTCCGGACCAGCCACTACCCGCCGCACCCGCACTTCCTCGACCTGTGCGACGAGCACGGCCTGTATGTCATCGACGAGAACGACCTCGAGACGCACGGGTTCGAGCCGAACGGCTGGCGCGACAACCCCACCGACTCCCCGGCGTGGCGGGACGTGCTCGTGGACCGGGTGCAGCGGATGGTGCGCCGCGACGCCCACCACCCGAGCGTCATCATGTGGTCGCTGGGCAACGAAGCCGGAACGGGCTCGAACATCGGCGAGATGGCGGCCGCGATCCGCGAGCTCGACGACAGCAGGCCGCTGCACTACGAGGGCGACTGGACCTGCGAGCACACCGACGTCTACTCCCGCATGTATGCCTCCACGGAGGAGACGCTGCAGATCGGTCGCGGCGAGGACCGAGCACTCCAACGCAACCAGGGCGACGACACCATCGACGCGGAGATCGACGCCCGCCGCCGCAACCTCCCTTTCATCCAGTGCGAGTACGTGCACGCGATGGGCAACGGCCCGGGTGGCTTCACCGACTACGACGACCTGTTCGAGGTGTACCCGCGGCTGGCCGGCGGCTTCGTGTGGGAGTGGATCGACCACGGCATCCTCACGCGTGACGCCGATGGTGTGGAGTACTTCGGCTACGGCGGCGACTTCGGCGAGGAGCTGCACGACGGCACCTTCATCGCCGACGGCCTGCTGCTGCCCGACCGCACGCCCTCGCCGGGCATGCTCGAGATGGCGGCGGTCTACGCGCCGGTGCGAGTTGAAGGGTTGCCGGGAATCGCGGAGACGTTGGAGATCCGCAACCGGTACGCGTTCCGCAGCACCGACCACGTGAGCCTGGAGTGGACGCTCGTCGCCGACGGCGAGGTGATCGGCTCCGGCTCGCTCGATGACGCGGTGGGCGTGCTCGAGCCGGGCGAGTCCGCGATCGTCACCCTCGAGGCCGCGGGCATCGAGGTACCCGAGGTCGACCCGAGCGCCGACCTGTGGTGGATCGTGCGCGCACGCAACCTCGAGACCGGCGCGCACGCACCCGCCGAGCTCGGCGCCGGCCAGGTCCAGATCCAGGCGCGTGCCCCGCTGGCTCCCGTCTCGGGACCGATCGAGAGCACCGAAGGCGGATACGCCGTCGGGCCTGCGAGGTTCGACGGCGCAGGTCGGCTGGTCTCGCTCGGCGAGACCGCAGTGCTCACCTCGAGAGCTGACGCGTGGCGCGCGCCGACCGACAACGACGGCGCACGCAACGGGCCGGGCCGCGAGGACGCCCTGCTCTGGGAGCGGGCCGGGCTGGGCCGCCTGCACGAGCGGCTCGACGCGGCCGTGGTCGAGGACGGTGCGCTGGTGGTCAGCGGCCGGCTCGCGGGTGCCGCTAGCGAGTGCGGGATCGCGGTGCGGTATGCGTGGCGATCCGACGTGAACGAACCGACCGTCGTCGACCTCACGCTCGACCTGGTTCCCGAGGGGCGCTGGGCCGGGCCGCTGCCGCGGCTGGGCTGGCTGCTCGCGCTCCAGCAGCCCGATGCCGGTGGCGTGGCGGTCGACTGGGTCGGGCAGGGGCCGGGTGAGTCGTACGCCGACTCCACCAAGGCCGCGCTTCACGGCCGGTACGCCCACACGGTCGACGAGCTGCAGACCCGGTACACGCACCCGCAGGAGAATGGTGCGCGGCGCGGTGTCTCGCGGGCGTCGCTGGGACTCGCGGCAGGGGCGCTGGAGGTGCGCGCCGGCGAGGTGACGCTCGGCGCCGACGACCTCGACGGCCTCGAGCTGACCGCGCGGCCGTGGTCCGACCAGGCGCTCGCCGCCGCGGCCCACCCGCACGAGCTCGAGGCCGACGGTGCGCTGTGGCTGCACCTCGACGTCGCCCAGCACGGCGTGGGATCGGCTGCGTGCGGACCGGGCGTGCTGCCCTTCGCGACGCTCACGCCCGCCCCGGCTAGCTTGCAGGTGCGGTTGCGCCTGGGCTGACCGCGCGGATCCGGCGTCCACCAGGTGGGAACCCCCTGCGGGTGGACGCCGGCGCGTGGGTAGCGTGAACCGTGTGGGCGGGGTGAGCGTGGGCGGTCGGTTGCCGGCGGAGGAGCTCGCGGCGCGAGCCGAGCGGTTCGTGGTGGTGGGGCATCGCGGCGCGATGGCGCATCGGCCGGAGAACAGCCTCGCTTCGTACGCGCTGGCTGAGGAGGCGCGCGTCGACCAGATCGAGCTCGACATCCGCAGCACCGCCGATGGTGCCGTGATCGTGCTGCACGACGCCACGCTCGACCGCGTGGCCGGTGATGAGCGCGGCCGTGGGCTGCCGCCCGTCGGTGAGCTCACGTTGGCGCAGCTGCAGGAGATCCCGCTCGACTCCGGTCGCAGCGTGCTGACCTTCGCCGAGGCGTGCGAGGCGACCACCGTGCAGCTGCAGGTCGAGATCAAGGACCCGACCTGCCTGCCGGCCGTGGCGGACTATCTGCGGGCGAATCCCGGGCACGCCGAGCGGATGGTGTTCACCAGCTTCCAGCGGCCCGCACTCTCCCAGGCGCGTGAGCTGCTGCCGCAGATCTCGCGGGGGCTGATCGTGTCGCGGCACGACGCCGCGGAGCCGATCCTGCCGGTCCTGGACGACCTCGATGCGAGCGCGTACTACAGCGGGTGGGACGGGCTCGACCAGCAGGTGGTGCGCGAGATCAAGGACAGCGGCCGCGAGCTGCACGCCTGGCCGATCCGCTCACGCGAGGACGTCGAGCGCGCGCTCGAGTGGGGGCTGGACGGCGGCACGGCTGATGACCCAGCGCAGCTGCGCGCCTGGTTGTCGGAGATCGCGAACCCTGGGTGAGCCGCAGGCTGCTCCACATCCGTCAGTCGACCAGCCCGGACTGGTAGGCGAACACCACCAGCTGGGCCCGGTCGCGCGCGCCGAGCTTGATCATCGCGCGGCTCACATGGGTGCGCGCGGTCGCGGGGCTGAGCACCAGCTCCTCGGCGATCTCGTCGTTGGACATGCCGCGGCCCACGAGCCCGACCACCTCGCGCTCGCGGGCGGTGAGATCGCCGAGCTGCGGGTGCGGCTTGAGCACGCGGGAGCGCGCCTGCAGCAGCTCGCGCACCACGCGGCGCGTCACGGACGGGGAGAGCAGCGCCTGCCCCTCGTGCACGAGCCGGATCGCGTCGAGGATGTCGTCGGGTCCTGCGTCCTTGAGGAGGAAGCCGCTCGCGCCGTATCGCAGCGCATCGAGCACGTAGGCGTCGGTCTCGAAGGTCGTCAGCACGATGACGCGGGTGTGCGACAGCTCGGACACGGCACCGATCCGGCGCGTCGCCTCCAAGCCGTCGACGCCCGGCATCCTGATGTCCATCAGCACCACGTCCGGGCGGTGGCGGCGGGCCAACGCCACGGCGTCGAGCCCGTCGGCCGCCTCGCCCACCAGGTCGAGGTCGTCCTCGTCCTCGATCAGCGCGCGCAGTCCGCGCCGCACGATGTCCTGGTCGTCAGCGACGAGCACCGAGATCATGTGGTCTCCTCGGTCGGGAAAGTGGCTCTCACCACGAACCGTGGCGGGCCGGGGTCGATCTGGAGTGTTCCGCCCGCCGCCGCCACGCGGTCCCGCATCCCGGGGATCCCCAGACCGCCGCCGTGGGATCCGCGCTCGCCGACGCCGTTGCTCACCTCGAGCACCACGGCGTCCGGACCGGAGGTGATCACCACGTCGACGGCGGTGGTTCCGTCGCCGTGCCGCAGCGCGTTGGTCAGGGCTTCTTGCGCGACGCGGTAGGCGGCCAGGTCCTGCACAGGCGGCAGTCCGGTCGGGTCGCCCACGTCGCGGACGAGTATCCGCAGCCCGGTGCGTTCGAGTCGGTCGGCGAGCACCGGGACGTCGGCCAGCCCAGGGTTGGGCTGCCGAGGTGCCTCCGCTGCGCCGTCGCCGGGGATCCGGGCGAGCACCGCGCGCAGCTCGTCCAGCGCAGCCGCGCTGCTGGTGCTGATCGCCTCGAGTGATTCACGCACGCGGCGTCGGCCGTGGTCGTCGTCACGGTCGACCGAGCGCAGTGCGACCTTCGCCTGCATGTTGATCGCGGCCAGGCCGTGGCCCACGACGTCGTGCACGTCGCGCGACAGGCTCAGCCTCTCGCTGTCGAGGTGCTGACGCAGAACCTCCTGCCGTGCGCGCGTGCGCGACTCGCGCAGCGTCCGCACAGCGACACCGATCGTGAACGCGACCACGAACCATGCGACCGCGAGACCGGAGACGGACTCGAGTCCGGACGAGGCCGGCGCGAGGAGGTGGCTGATCAGCACGAGTCCGGCGAGCGCGGCGGCTACCGCCGATATGCGTAGCGGCCGGTGCGCGGCCATGGAGTACACCGCGACCAGGACGATCAGCATCTGCGGCCCGTACGGGTAGTCGATCCAGAGATAGGCCGTGATCGCCGCGACCACGACGCCCAGTGCTGCCACCGGTGATCGGCGCCGCCACAACAACGCCACACCGGCCACCACGATCAGGGCAATACCCCAGACGTCGAGCATGCGGTCCGTGCCGTCTATCCACCCCGGGGTGTCGTCGGCCCAGCGCCCGCCGCCGCTCCAGCGGCCGCCGAAACGCTGCATCATGTGGGTCGCGAACGGGAGCAGCACACTTGCCAGCACGGCCGGCACCACGTCCCGGGGCTTCCAGCGCTGATCCACGCCTCCATCTTGGGCGCTGATGAGCCGGGCGGCCATCGGTTCGTAGGCGGCTCTCGCCCTACGTCGCTCGACGTAGTCGCGTTGTCGCACCGGGGCGGATGACCGCCGCGGCCGCCGCCGCGACCGTGGAGGCATGGTCACAGAAGCCCGCACAGGGTCACACCAGCTCGCTCGTTCACGTGTGT
>NZ_JBMDXJ010000516.1:0-3546 GCF_048594945.1 Pseudactinotalea sp.
GGGTCCGGCTCGATCATCGGGTGGCCTTATCGACGCTGACTTCACTGAGGGCCCTGGCCCGCACCGCCTCCAGCTCGCCCAGGAGATGTTCCGCGCGACGCTCACACCGAGACAGCCGCGCGGGCCGGCCAGCGCCGGCAACCCAGACCCGAAGCTGCTTGTTGGCCGAAGTCAGCACCACACCCACTCCTGCGAACTTCGCGGCCTGCAGTCGACGACCCAGGGCGCCGAGCATGCCAGCGACGTCTTCGCACGAGTGGGCCACTTTCGTGACTCCTGCAGCCACCACACCCGCGCGCTGAAGTTGCCGCACCGACCTGTCCGCGAGGGCAGCTATGTGGAACCTCGCTAAGGTCACCAGCGCGAGGCACGCTCCCACCTGATATGAAACCTGGCCAACGGAATCATCCGTGGCGACGACCCACTGTCCACACGACTTCGCGCGATCGGCGCTTGTTACCACCGTGAAGCTTTCCACGGTCCGGCCACCTCCTCGATCCGAGCAACGCCACACGTTGCTTTCACTAGCAGTACGTCTGCACGGATGTCGTCAGCGGAGCAGCGATGCAGTCACGTCGCCCAGTTAGGGATTCGCTTCGGTGCACCTTGTTGGCTGGGCCGACTGTCCCGGATGAGGTTCGAGCCATCGACGGCGATCGACGAGAGGTGGCCGCAACGCCCACCTGTCGTGGCTGTAGCACGAACAGGAGGAATTCCATGACTGACACGCCGATCGCTACCCTCTACTTGACAGTGGCTGAAGCCGCAAAGGTCCTGAGCTGCTCTTCTGACAGCGTTAGGCGCCTCATCTCCCGCGGCGAGCTGCGTGCCTACCGCTTTGGCCGACTTATCCGGATCGCGACAGCCGACATTAGCGGCGCGGGCCGTCCCGTCACCCGTCAGCGAGCGCGGATTCCGGCCGAGGACGCCCTCGCAACGCCCCCCGCAAGAGTGACATCGGGCAGGCGAGACGATGAGAGCTGGAAGTCCTGGGCAGACCGGCGAGGAAGCGGCGCTTGACCGCTCCCTCTCGCCTGCTGGATCGGAGGCAACCGCGCGACGCTGCCATCCCACCCGCTCACCCGCCCTGCCCTCGTCTGGGCCGTGGATCGATGATGAGGAGGAGGTAGGCCATCGGGACATATGGGCCACGGCAGGGGAGTCGCCCCACCACATAGTGGAGTTGTACCGAGCTGCGGGCGCACTCGGACGCCGTGCTGGACGAGCTCGGCCTAGATGCGCCGGCGAGCGTGCCCTGGTTTCTAGACTCAGCGCGTGCGACCACGAGTGGAGCGTTGCTCGCGCGTGCCTTGAAAGGACACGGCGATACACGTCGGCCAACTGCAGTGTCTCGGCGAGTTGACCGATGGGCGCGCAGGACCGCACAAGGACACGATTGGCGATCCCGAGTGGTGGGAGGCGCACGTTGCGCGGCTAGAAGGAGTCGCAGCCGCTTTCGTCGCTGATTCGCGGCTCTAGCCACCAGCCAAGTGGTCCGATCGAAAATCGATCGTCTCTACGGTCCGAGGCTGTTAGTCCGTCACCTGGGCGTCCGTTGGCGGTGCCGAATATAGGCGGTCCGAGATGCCGGTCCCTGGTCCAGTCAGATAGTTGGCAGCCCTCTCCAAGCGGTCGGGAGTGAAGTGGTCTTCCCACGAGGCGAACGTTCGCTCGGAGCGCCAGCCGCAAGCCGCGCAGGCGACCGACTCGTAGAAACCGGTGCCAGCCTGATCCTCCTCAGTAACGTCGTCGACTCGGTACGACTCGCACTGAGGGCACCGCGCAGGTTCACCGTGATCGTGGTGCATCGCAAGTCTGCTGATGACGGCGAGGAGATGGCCGGTAGCATCGAGCACGAAATCAGCGGCGGCGGGCGTCGCGTTGGCGTTGTGCTGTAGCCAGACCGTCAGGTCCCAGGTCTTCTCGACCAGCATCTTGACGTAGCTGCGCTGCCGACCCTCCGAGAGCCGCTCGGCATAGAGTTGCGCCCACCCCTTGAAGTCGGCGCCCGTCGGGCGCTCAGCAACCTCGCCCAACCACTCGGCGTCCTGGAACTGCCTACCCAGCGCGATAAGAGTGTCGCGGCACTTGATGCCGACCGCCTGGAAGTCTTCGGACTCCGCCGCCTCATCCATAGCTTTCAGCGCGTCGCGGAACCGCCGCCATGGCGGCGACGTCGGCTCATCGCCGTCGTGCTCCCCGCGGCTTCGCTCAGCGAGCACAGCACCCAGCCCGACATGGAAGATGAGTGCCTGGTCCGCCTGCGGGAAGTCGGTTTGCAGGTAGAGATTCGTTGGCTCGGTGATCACCCACCAGCGAGTCTTGTCGCAATGGACGTCGAACACGCTATGGGTGCGTCCGAGGACTCTTCGCGAGTGGACGTGCTGAACCAGCCCGGCCTGGTCGTCCTCCGGCGACTGGCTGTTCACGTAGTCGCGGACGGCTCGCTCCTCGTGTTCTGCGAGGTCACCCATGACCGCTCCTCACACATCGCCGTTCGACCAGGTGGAGGCCCACGCTCCCAGTCACATCAATGGACGATACAGACACACCCTGGGCTTGCCCCGGGGTGTGTGGCAGGAAGAGTTGCGTTGGCCGCTGGCAGCCTCGCCCACCCGCGGCCCGTGGAGCGTGCGCGCCTCTGGGAGCGAGTTCTAGGGTTTCGTCATAGTGAGGGCTAGAAGTTCGTAGAACCGATATCAGTCCCGTTCGGCACGCCGACCGACAAACGCGGACATGCCGGGCACGGTGAACGCCAGCTGCCCATAGTCCGGTGCATACACCAGGCCCTTGGCGATCAGGCTGGCACGCGCCGGGCCAAGGCTGTTCTGCGTCCTGCTGAGGCGGGCGGCGATGACAGACATCGTGGAAGGCGCCCCGTCGTCCGCGGCCATCGCCACCAGCAGCGTGCGCTCGGCTCGCGTTGCGCGCTCCCAGCGCGATGAATAGAAGGCAGCATCGAGCCGTTCCTGCCCCAGGACGATCGCGGCCCCTGCGTCCGCGGCTGTGAAGGTGGGTTCCGGGGCGAGGTTCCAGACCGCCTGGCCGTACTCCTGCAGAAAGTAGGGGTAGCCCTCGGCTGCTGTGGTGAGCACGCGGAGGGCGTCGGGTTCGATCCGCGCTCCGAAGCGTGTGATCGGCTCGGCGAGGCCCTGTTCAGCGTCTCGCTGATTGAGCGCCCCGATCGGGCGGTAGTCGAACAGCCGCTCAGCGTACGTACGGTGCTCGGACAGTACTCGCGGCAGGCTCGGCAGCCCGGCCCCAAGGAGATAGAACGGCCAGTTGCGCTGGCCTGCGGCATGCTGCGCGGCCAGCAAGGCCGTCAGGGTGTTGTTCTCGAGGTCCTGCATCTCGTCGATGAACAGAGCGAAAGCGAGCCCGTGGTCGATCAGTGCGATGGAGACGTCCTCGATGAGTTCGAGGAGATCGACGTCGACTTCGCCGCTGTCAGCCCGGCCCGGTGTGATCTGGACGCCGAGATCGACCCCGGTGGCACCGACCTTCGCGTTGAATCCTGCGATCGTCCCGAGTGCACTCTGGAGCCTT
>NZ_JBMDXJ010000517.1:0-13706 GCF_048594945.1 Pseudactinotalea sp.
GCGACCTCGCCGCTGCGCGCGAACTGATCGCGCCCGTGGCCGTGGACCCGACCGGCGCTCTGCTGCCGGCGGTCGCCGAGTCGGTGGGGCTGCCTGCCGGTCTGCCTGTGGTGTCCGCACCGTATGACCTCGTGGCGTCCGCGACCGGGGCCGGCGTAGAGCGCGACGGCGAAGGGCTGTTGATCGTCGGGACCACGCTTGCCTGTGAGGTGCTGCATGAGGAGGTCACCCTCACCGGCGAGCGGGCCGGTCTCACGCTGGCCACCGGTACTGGTACGGCGGCGTTCCGGGCGATGCCGGCGATGGTCGGCGCCGCGACGATCGACTGGGTCCTCGGGATCGTCGGCCACACTGTGCACGACCTTCCGGCGCTGCTCGCGGAACCCCCCAGCACCGCGGTGCGTGCCCTGCCGTTCCTGGCGCACGCTGGGGAGCGGGCGCCCTTCCGCGATCCACGCGCACGCGGCCGCTTCGACGGCATCACGCTGACGACCACGGCTGCCGACCTGGTCCGAGCCGTGGTCGAGGCTCTCGCGTTCAGCGCACGCGCCTGCTTCGAGGCCGCCGGTCTCGATGGCCGCCTGCGCGCGTGCGGCGGTGGCTCTCGCGGCCCCCTGACGCAGGTGTTCTCCGATGCTCTCGACACACCGATCGACCGGTGTACCGACCCAGAGGTTGGCGCCCGTGGCGCCGCGATCCACGCCGCGCGCGCCGTCGGCGCAGAGCCGCCCCCACCCTCGCCCACGGACCTCGTGAGCCCGCGTCGCCCGCACGCCACCCGGTATGCGGAGGCGTTCGCCACCTATCTCGCCGACGTCGACGCCGCACGCGCCCAATGGGCAGGTGCGGCGGTACCGGCACCCACGGGAAAGAACAGCTAGGAGACCACTCGCATGCACGTCCTTGTCGCCGGTGACCACTTCGTCACCCCGACCCTGCTCGCCAACGCCGTCACCGAGCGGGTTCCCACCGGCCTCACCCTGTCCACGATGACGCTCGAATGGCCGAAGGTTCCGTTCGGGCCTGTGGCCGAGGTGCTCGAGGCGTCCGGGACCGAGGAGGCCATGATCGCCGAGCTGAGCGGCGCGACCATCGCGGTGAGCCAGATGGCGCCCTTCACGCGCCGGGTGATCGAAGCCTCCACCGATCTCGAGCTGATCGTGGTCTGCCGTGGCGGACCGGTGAACGTCAACCTGGAGGCGGCAGCCGAACGCGGCGTCCACGTGGTCTCGACACCGGGTCGCAACGCCGTGGCGGCCGCCGAGCACGCCATCGCCCTGATGCTGGCGGCGATGCGCAGGGTTCCGGAACGTACCGCCTCGATGCAGGCCGGTGAGTGGCGTGGTGACGAGTACGGATTCGACACCTGCGGTCGCGAGCTTGATGGCCTCACGGTCGGCCTGGTCGGCTACGGCGCCATCGGACGTCGAGTGGCGCGCATCCTCAGGGCGTTCAACGCCGACGTCCTCGTTCACGACCCCTACGCCAATGCGGCCGACGTGACCCACGGCCGGCTCGTCGAACTGGACGAGTTGCTGGCCGACGCGGCCGTGCTCAGCCTGCACGCGCGACTGACCGACGAGACCCGGCACCTGATCGATGCCGACACGCTGCGCACGGTTCGCCCCGGCCTTGTCCTGGTGAACACCGCCCGCGGCGGGCTCGTCGATCACGACGCGGTCGTGGCGGCTCTGCACGACGGGACACTCGGCGCTGTCGGCCTCGATGTGTACGACCCTGAGCCGCCTGCACCGGACGACCCGATCCGAACAGCGCCTCGGACCGTGCTGACGCCTCACCTCGCGGGTGCCACCAAGGAGACGGCGCTGCGCGCGGCTTCGATGAGTGCCGATGCGGTCGCGAGGTTCGTGCAGGACAAGCTCACTGCCCCACTGCGATGAGTGAGGTCTGCTGGGAGCGCCCCGAGCCGCTCAGCTCAGTCCCGCTGTGATCAGGCCGATCCCTGCCGACCCGACACCGACCACGAGCACAAGGCCGCCGGCGTAGATGAGGTAGCGCAGACCGTTGGGCTTGTCTGGATCGCGGCCGATGACGCTGAGGAAGAACCCGGCCGGCATGAGGATCGCGGCCCAGAGCACAGCGGTCGAGAGGCCGGCGAAGATCCCGCTGACACCGGCCTCGGCAACCAGCAGCATCACGACCAACCCCAGGATCACGAGGACCCCGGCGTGGGCGTGGCCGGCGCGGAAGTAGGAGCGCTGGAGGTCATTGGCCGGCACAGTGCGGTTCACCACGCGGAGCAGGAAGCTGCCGCCGTAGGCGATACCGATCACCGTGAGCAGCACGACTCCGGCAGAGATGGTCTGGACGTTGCTCATCATGTGGTCCTCTCAGCGAGCGGGTCCGGGCACGGCGCGTGACCGCGGCGGCGGTGGTCAGGCTGGCGAGCAGCGCGAACGGGACGATGCTCGCGAACGCGCCCTTCGCCGTCGGGACTCATCACGACGCCCCGGAGGAGCCGCCGAGCAGTCCGCCCGCGCGGCGGGCGATCTCGGCGAGGTCGGTGACGCCGAGCATCTCCCGGATGCGTGAGCGCTCGAGGTTGCCCGTGAGGTCGAGCGCGGCGAGGCCGTGCATGAGCGACCAGGCAGCGGTGACCGCAGCGGCTGCCTCCGCGACGCCGGCGGCCGGGGCGATCGCCTCAACTCCCGCGCGCAGCTCGGCGAAGGCACCGTCGGAGGCCTCGGCGAGTGCGGGGTCGTCACCATCGAGCAGCGTGGGCTGGAACATCACCGCGAAGTGCCCGGGGTGCGCGGCCGCGAACTCCACGTACGCGACGCCGAGCTCGATGAACGGTGCCTGCGCAAGCCGGAGCTCCACCAGCCGGTCCCGCAGCATCCCGAACCCCTCGACCGCGATCGCTGTCAGCAAGCCGGTGTTCGACCCGAAGTGGTGGCGGGGCGCGGTGTGGCTGACGCCGAGGTCGGTGGCGATCGCCCGCAGGCTCAGCGCCGACGCCCCTTGGTCGGCGACGATCTCGAGGGCGCGATCGAGCACGGCCCGCCGGAGGTCGCCGTGGTGATAGTCGTTCACAACCCGGAACTATACAGCGGTAAGTTGCCACTGTAAAGATGTCCGTGGACGCCCCCGCAGGCGCGGAGTGGGCGGGGAACATCGCCGGGCCGCGTAGCGTTGCACCAGCGCAGACTTCTGGGAGGCATCACAAGTGAGCGACACCGCCACGGTTCACGACGTCATCATCATCGGCTCCGGGCCGGCCGGATACACCGCTGCGGTCTACGCCGCGCGAGCAGGCCTGAACCCGATCGTCTTCGCAGGCTCCGTCACCGCGGGCGGCGCGCTGATGAACACCACCGACGTGGAGAACTTCCCCGGGTTCCCCGACGGCATCATGGGTCCCGAGCTCATGGCCAAGCTCCAGGAGCAGGCCGAGCGGTTCGGCGCCGACGTCCGGTACGACGACGTCGAGAGCGTCGAGCTGACCGGTGACGTCAAGACCGTGGTCGCCGACGACGAGACCTTCCAGGCCCGCACCGTCATCCTCGCGACCGGATCGGCCTACAAGGAGATCGGCCTGCCGGACGAGAAGCGTCTCTCCGGCCGCGGCGTCTCCTGGTGCGCCACCTGCGACGGGTTCTTCTTCAAGGACAAGGACATCGTGGTGGTCGGCGGCGGCGACTCCGCCATGGAGGAGGCGCTGTTCCTCACCCGCTTCGGCAAGACCGTGACCGTGGTGCACCGCCGCGATGAGCTCCGCGCCTCCAAGATCATGGCCGATCGCGCCCTGAACGACCCCAAGATCACGTTCGCCTGGAACTCCGAGGTCGCCGCGATCACCGGCGAGAACAAGGTCGAGTCCGTCACGCTGCGCGACACCGTGACCGGCGAGACCCGCGAGCACCCCGCCGAGGGCCTCTTCGTGGCGATCGGACACCTGCCCCGCACCGAGCTCCTCACCGGCCAGGTCGACCTCGGTCCCGAGGGTTACGTGGCCGTCGCCCACCCCACCACCCAGACCAACCTGGCGGGCGTGTTCGCCTGTGGGGACGTCGTCGACCATCACTACCGACAGGCCATCACGGCCGCCGGGACCGGCTGCGCCGCCGCCCTCGACGCCGAGCGCTACCTCGCGGCCCTCGACGCCACACAGCCCGCCGAGCCCGCCGCCGTCTGACCCTCCACACACAAGGACACACATGAGCACCCTCAACGCGACCACCGACGAGACCTTCGAGACCGACGTACTGCAGGCCGAAGGCCCTGTCGTCGTGGACTTCTGGGCCCCCTGGTGCGGCCCGTGCTTGCAGTTCGCGCCGATCCTGGAGGAGGTCGCGAACGACAACGCGGACAAGATCAAGGTCGTCAAGCTCAACACCGACGAGAACCCCGAGACCATGCAGAAGTACGGCGTGATCTCGATCCCGACCATCAACGTCTACGTCAACGGCGAAGTCGCCAAGTCCCTCGTCGGCGCCCGGCCGAAGAAGCGTTTCCTGGAGGACATCGCCGAGTTCCTCGGCTGATCGGGGACACTGGTCCGGTGAACACCCCCGAGCCCACCCCCGGTCGCGGCACCCGCCTCGACCCCTGGTACTCCAGCTACGCCGAGCGCACGCACGGCATGAAGGCCTCGGAGATCCGCGCCCTGTTCTCGGTCGCGAACCGGCCTGAGGTGGTCTCGCTGGCCGGCGGCATGCCGTTCCTGGCTGGGCTGCCGATGGAGATCGTCGCAGAGGTGACCGACCGGCTGCTGCGCGAGCGCGGCGCCGTCGCGCTCCAGTACGGATCGGGCCAGGGCGACGTCGAGCTCCGGGAGCAGATCACCACGGTGATGGCGGAGGAGGAGATCGCCGCCCATCCCGACGACGTCGTGGTCACCACCGGCTCCCAGCAGGCCCTCGACCTGGTCACCAGGATCTTCGTGGACCCGGGCGATGTGGTGGTCGCCGAGGCGCCCAGCTACGTGGGCGCGCTCGGCGTGTTCCGCGCCTACCAGGCCGATGTGGTCCATGTCCCGATGGACGACGACGGCCTCGTCCCCGAGCTGCTCGAGGAGACTCTCGTGCGGCTCGCCTCCGAGGGCCGCCGGGTGAAGCTGCTGTACACGGTGCCGAACTTCCACAACCCGGGCGGCACCACGCTCTCGCTCGAGCGCCGCCCGAAGATCGTGGAGATCGCGCGCCGGCACGGGGTGCTGATCCTCGAGGACAACCCCTACGGGCTGCTGGGCTTCGACGGCGAGATCATGCCGGCTCTGCACACGTACAACCCCGATGGGGTCATCTACCTCGGCTCGTTCTCCAAGACCTTCGCGCCGGGATATCGGGTGGGCTGGGCGCTCGCGCCGCACGCGGTGCGGGAGCGACTGGTGCTCGCGAGCGAGTCGGCGATCCTGTGCCCCTCGAACATGAGCCAGATGTCGATCGCGTCCTACCTGGCCACGTGCGACTGGCGCGGGCAGGTCAAGCAGTACCGGGAGCAGTACCGCGAGCGCCGTGACGCGACGCTCGGCGCGCTGGCCGAGTTTCTCCCGGATGCACGCTGGACCACCCCGACCGGCGGCTTCTACACCTGGCTCACGCTCCCCGAGGGCCTGGACGCGCAGGCGATGCTGCCGCGAGCGGTCACCGAGCTGGTCGCGTACGTGCCCGGCACCGCGTTCTACGCCGACGGCACCGGCCACCGGCACATCCGCCTCTCCTACTGCTACCCCACCCCGGAGCGGATCGAGGAGGGCGTACGGCGCCTGGCGAACGTGATCAACGACGAGCTCGACCTGGTGCGCATGTTCGGCACGATGGGCGATTCCCACGTCTCCGGCACCATCAACCCGGGACCGAACCAGACATGACGGATCTCGAGGTTCTCATCCTGGCGGGCGGTCTCTCACACGAGCGGGACGTCTCCGTGCGGTCGGGGCGCCGCGTAGCCGACGCACTGCGGTCGGTCGGCGTCTCGGCGCACGTTCACGATGTGGACGGCGAGCTGCTCGGTTACATCGAGCAGACTCGCCCCGATGTGGTGTGGCCGATCCTGCACGGTTCCACGGGAGAGGACGGCTCGGTCCGCGACGTGCTCGACCTGGTGGGCGTGCCGTACGTCGGCACCGACGCAGCGGGGTCCCGCCTGTCCTGGAGCAAGCCGGTCGCGAAGACGCTGTTGGCGCAGGCTGGCGCACGAACGCCGCGGTTCACCACGCTGCCGCAGACGCTGTTCCGTGAGCTCGGCACCCGCGGTGTGCTCGAGAAGGCGCTCGAGGTGCTCGGGCTGCCGCTCGTGGTCAAGCCCGCCTCCGGGGGCTCCGCGCTCGGCGTCACGGTGGTGCGCGAGGCCATGGCGCTGCCACAGGCGATGGTCGCATGCTTCGCGTACGGGGACGAGGCACTGATCGAGCAGCACGTCTCCGGGACCGAGCTGGCCGTCTCCGTGATCGACCTCGGCGACGGCCCGCAGGCGCTGCCGAGTGTCGAGATCGTCACCGAGGGCGCGTACGACTACGACGCCCGCTACAACCCCGGTCGTTCCGAGTACTTCGTGCCGGGTCGTCTGGACGAGGCACGCGAACGCGCCGCTGGTGAGCTCGCGGTGCTCGCACACCGTGTGCTCGGGCTGCGTCACCTCTCCCGGACCGACATGATCGTCGACGACGACGGCGTCCCCTGGCTTCTCGACATCAATGTCGCCCCGGGTATGACCGAGACGTCGTTGTTCCCGCAGGCTGCCGCCGCGAGCGGCTACGGCGCGGGCGAGCTCTACGCCGCCCTGGTCACGCAAGCCGCTGCGGGCTGAGTCACGAGCGGGCGTCGAGCACCCAGGGCAGGTCGAGCGCGAGCAGGCGACGGTCCGCTGTTGCCAACGTGACGTGTTCGACGCTCGCCTGGGCGAGCAGCATCCTGTCGAACGGGTCGTGGCGAACGAGTTCCTGGAACGTGGCCATGGCAGTGGCATGCGTCGCGGTGAAGGGCATGGGCTGGAGCCCTTGGGTCTCCAGCAGCGCCGGCAGGTCCTCTGGCAGGTCGACCTTGCCGATGGCGGCCTTCACCGCGAACTCGGCATGTGTCACCGCTGAGACGTGCACCATCGCGGATTCCACGATCGCGCGGCGGCACCGCGGGCCAATACGCCCGTGCTCGCCGACCAACCACAGGACGACGTGGCTGTCGAGAAGCACGTCAGACCTCAAGCTCGTCGGCGTCGTCGAACATTGCGGTGACCTCGGCGTCGGCTGCGTCGAAGGCGTCGTCGTCAACGCGGATCCGAGTGGCGAGCCCGCCGAAGACGACGTCGACCCGTGGCAGTGGCGACAGGTGAGCAACCGGCACGCCGGCACGCGCGATCAGGACCGTCTCCCCCTTGCTGACATCGTCGAGCAAGCGCGACAGGTGCGTCTTGGCCTCGTGAACATTGACCGACCTCATCGCAGCATCGTAGTTAGTTCGACTTAGTCCAGTCAACTGGGTCAGCCGCCGAGGGCGGTGAGCGACTCGTCGTAGAACCGCTGGGCCGCGGCTGCGGCGTCGATGGTCCCGAAGTACAGGTCGTCCTGCGCGCGGGACATGATCTCGCCGAGGACCTGGCCCGCCCCGGGCGGCGGCACGGGCTGCGGCTCGCCGAGGCCCGGCTCGAGTGCGGTGAGGAACTGGGAGATCTCCTGACCCTCCGGCGACAGTGAGCCCTCGATCGTCTCGAGCACCTCGGTGTTGCACGGCCGGCCTCGTTCGTCCAACAGGATCGCGCCGACCTCCACGCTGTTGACCAACCAGTCGATGAACGCACCGGCCGCCTCCGGGTCGGCGGTGTTCGCCGACGCGCTCCACAGCTGCGACGGGTGGTACCAGGCATGCAGGTCGGCCTCGTTGCCGGTCAGGCTCGGCATCCGGAGCATGACGATCTCGTTCTCGGCGAATCCGGTCACCACGTTGAACTGGTTGGTCCAGACCACCTGGAACGCCGTGGTGCCGAGCACGAGCGAGCTCTGCTCGATCGGCTTGGTGGTCTCCTCCACGATCATCGAGCCCGGTGGGATCGCGCCGCTGTCCTTGAACGCCGCGAGCATCTCGAAGTAGCCGCGCAGCACGTCCACGCTGGTGCCGAGCTCTCCGGAGTCCAGGAACAGCTCGTCGCCGTGCTGGCGGACCCATGCCCGCAGCGGCCCCTCGGCGCCGGGCGTGGCGCTCCCGTACGTGCCGTCCGGCGTCGCCGCACTGATCTCCGCCGAGAGTTCTCGGTAGTCGTCCCAGGTCCAGGTCGTGTCGTCGGGCCTGTCCACTCCCGCGGCCTCGAGCACGCCGAGATTGCACATGATCGACGGCGTGTTGATGCCCAGGTTGATGCCCACCAGAGTGCCGTCCACACGGCCCACGTCCACCGTGCCCGGAGCGAACTTCGAGGTGTCGACGTAGGGCTCGAGATCGAGCAGTGAGCCACGGCTGCCGTACTCGGACATGAAGCCGTCGGCCATCTGGATCACGTCCGGCATGTCGCCGCCGGCGGTCTGGGTGGCGAGACGGTCCCAGTAAGCGCCGAACTCCGAGGGCGTCGCCTCGATCGTGATGCCCGGGTTCTCCTCGAGGTAGAGGTCCACCACCTCCTTGGTCAGCTTGTCGCGGACCTCGTTTCCCCACCAGCTGAAGCTCAGGTGGCTGCTCTCGCTACCGTCCGCGCCCGTGCCTCCGCCGCCGCTCGAGGTCCCGCCACCGCCACGCGAGCAGCCCGCGGCAGCGGCGACGCCGGCCCCTCCGAGCAGTCCGAGCAAGGTCTGTCTGCGGGTCCAGGTCATCGGAAGCTCCTCGTCGAGTGGCGAATCGGTTCAGTGAATGGCTATGCATTCCTGGGTGGGCATTCGCAAGCATATCAGGGAGCTGCGCCGCCGAGGCGGGTCTGTGATCTGCGCCGGGCGGCGGTTCACATACCTGAGGAGAGGCTCGCGATCCGCACCAGGAAGAACAGCCCTCCGAGGCCGAGCAGGATGCCGCCCCACACCCGCAGTGCGCCTCCCGCGGCGGCGACCTGCGGTGGGTACATCGACAGCGGCATCCCGCCGGGGTGCTCGGGCGCCTGGTACCCGTTGTGCACGAGCCAGGCGAGGTAGTCCAGCTGCGCCTGTCGGCGTCGCGCACCCGCCTTGGTGAGGAGCACGATCCCGGCGATCACCGGTCCGAGCACGAACAGCAGCCCGAGGATGACGTAGGTCAGTTGATAGATCGAGTCACCAGCCATGCGGTGACGGTATCCGGTGGCGCCGCCGTGCAACTGTGGTTATCCACAGGTGTGGTTCGACGGAGCCTGGTGGGGCGTGCGGCTTCGGTGGTCCCGCGCCCGGAGTGGAGTCCGCAAGAGTCTGACTATTCCTTATGAGGCCCGGCTCTCCGCTGTTCTGCGGTCTATACCTGGCAGGGCCGACACAGTTCAGTCGGCGCTGGTGCGGAGCACGCCCGGGTCGTCGGGCACGAGGGAGTCAAGGATCCGATTGAGGTCGGAGACGTTGGCGAACTCGATGCTGACCGAGCCCTTGCGCTGGCCGAGATTGACCTTGACCTTGGTGTCGAGCCGGTCCGACAACCGTGCCGCGAGGTCCTCCAGGGCACCACGGTGCACGCCGGCGCGGGGAGCGGCACGGCGAGCGGGCTGGTCCTCCTCACCGACCTCGCCGAGGGCCACGATCTCCTCGGTGGCGCGCACACTCAGGCCTTCTGCGACGATCCGCTGCGCGAGCCGCTCCATCGCGGCGCCATCCTGCAGTCCCAGCAGTGCGCGCGCGTGGCCCGCTGAGAGCACCCCGGCGGCAACTCGCCGCTGCACCAGCGGAGGGAGCTTCAGCAACCGCAGGGTGTTCGAGATCTGTGGGCGCGACCGGGCGATCCGCGTGGCCAGCTCCTCTTGTGTGCACCCGAAGTCTTCGAGGAGCTGCGTGTACGCGGCGGCCTCCTCGAGCGGGTTCAGCTCACTGCGATGCAGGTTCTCCAGCAGCGCGTCGCGCAGCATGTCGTCCTGCTCGGTGGCGCGGATGATCGCCGGGATCGTGTCGCGCTCGGCGACCTGGGAGGCGCGCCAACGGCGCTCCCCCATGATCAGCTCGTACTGCGGCTGACCCTCATCATCGGCGCCGCTCGGGCGGACCACGATCGGCTGCAGTACGCCCACCGTGCGGATCGAGTCGGCCAGCTCGGCGAGCTTGTCCTCGTCGAACACGGTCCGCGGCTGCACGGCGTTGGGCACGATCGCGGCGATCGGCAGCTCAGCGAAGGTCGCACCAGGCACCGGCACGAGCTCAGGCGACCCCGTGCTCGAGCCGGCGTCCTCGGCCGTGGCGACTGCGCCGTCGTCCGGCTCGCCGCTCGACGCCTCGACGGCGGCGCTCGTCTCCGTAGCGTCGTCATCGTTGGCGTAGGGGCTGCGCGAGTCGGGGAAGAAGACGTCCACGGGGCGGCCGTTGGTGCGCTCGCCGGCGGCGGGCGCGGTGGGAATGAGCGCCCCGAGACCTCGGCCGAGAGCGTGGCGGCGCTCGTTCATCGTGGTTCTCCTTCGTTGCTGGGCGACCGTTGCGTGATCTCACGCGCGGCCTCGCGGTAGGTCAGCGACCCGCTGGATCCCGGGTCGTACGTGAGCACGGTCTGGCCATGGCCTGGCGCCTCGGAGATGCGGACGGACCGAGGGACCGTGGTGTTCAGGGTCTGCTCCGGGAAGTGCTCGCGGACCTCGGCCGCGACCTCGCGAGCGAGGTTGGTGCGCGCGTCGTACATCGTGAGCAGGATGGTGGAGACGTGCAGCGCCGGATTGTGGTGCGCGCGGATCAGCTCGATGCTGTTGAGCAGCTGCCCCAGACCCTCGAGGGCGTAATACTCGGTCTGGATCGGAATCAGCACCTCGCGTGCGGCGACGAACGCGTTCACCGTCAGCAGTCCCAGGCTCGGCGGGCAGTCGATGAACACGTAGTCGATCCGCGGCTGCCCTTCGCGCAGGCGGTACCTGAGGTAATCAGCAAGGGCGTTCCGCAGGCGGTTCTCTCGCGCGACGAGCGAGACGAGTTCGATCTCCGCGCCGGAGAGGTCGATCGTTGCGGGCACCACGTGGAGGTTCGGGAATGCGCTCGACTGCACCACGACGTCGTGGATCGGCGCCTCGTTGATGAGCACGTCGTACGTCGAGGGCGTCCCGGCCCGGTGCTCGGTGCCGAGCGCCGTGGACGCATTGCCCTGCGGGTCGTTGTCGATGACGAGCACGTGGAGGCCCGCGGCCGCCAGTGCCGCAGCGAGATTGACCGTGGTGGTCGTCTTCCCGACGCCGCCCTTCTGGTTGGCGACGGTGAACACCCGCGTCTGTGGCGGGCGGTCGTAGACCTGACCGTGCAGAGCCACGCGGCGGCGCGCCTCTTCGGCGAGCTCAGCCAGCAGCGGAGTGGAGGCGTCGACCTGGGGGATCACGTCGAGTCGCGCCTGGCGGTTGGCGTCGATCGGGGCGTCGGAGTGCATCGTTTCCTGGGGTCGAGCGGAAGGTCACCACAGCCTACGGCTGCGCGGGGCGCCAGGGTGGCGGGTGGACCGTTCTGCACAGGTCCCGCGTGGGTCCGCGGTGGGTTCCACGGAGGATGTTTCACGTGAAACGGTGCTCGGGATCGCGCCCGTCCGCGGGCACGGCCACCGCGTTTCACGTGAAACATCGCGCGGGATGGCGGCCATGACCTTGCCGGCACTGATGCCGACCGGGAGCTGGGCGCCGGTACCTGCGACGCGCTGGACATGGTCGACCTTCGGCGCGCAGAGGTGTCAGCGCTTGTCGCCTGCCCCGCCCAGCACACCCCGCTCGCGTCGGCTGGCGAGCTTCTCGACGTTGGCCCGCGCAACGTGGTCCAACGAAAGGTCGAAGTAGTCCGCCAGCACCGCGACGTACCAGAGGACGTCACCCAGTTCCCGGGCGAGGTCGGAACGATCGATCGCAGACTCGTCACTGTCGTGGTCGCGTACCCACTTCTTGAACTCTCTCGGCGATCTCGCCTAACTCCCCCACCAGTCCGAGGACGAGGTGGAGCAACTCGTTCCTCCTGTCACGTGGCGCCGCGGTGCGGAGGGCGAGCCGCTGGTACTCCTCGAGGTCCATGCCAGATCAGGGTATGCCCGACACATCCTGCTGGCTCGCACCTCCTCGGCGGCGACCGTTTCACGTGAAACACCACCAGCGCTCACAGGGCGCAGCGTCGGCCACTGCCCGGGACCCGCCTACGTGAGCACGGTCACGACCCACTCCACTGCACCGTCCGCCATGCCGGAAGGCGTGCTCACGCATGGAGCGAGGCACGGGCAACGAGCTCGTCGACGACAGGCGTCCAGCGGAGTGCAGCGCGCCCTCTCGACGCGCCGGGTGACGATGCATCCTCCTGGCAGCACGCGACGCCCTCAGCGCGCGAGGCGCACTGCGGCGGCAGCTCCGCCGGCGTCGGCTCGGCCGGTGAGATTCCGGAACGCACTATCGCCGCCGGCAACGACACGGACTCGGATCGACTCCCACGACGCGATAGCGCCCGACGAACCCGACAGCCGGCGCGCCCGCCACGCGGGACGGTCGGTCGGAACCATCGCGTCACGCCACAGCGGTGACGCTCGCATCGCCTGAACATGACGCCACTCCACCTGACACCGCCACTGCGTCAGCGTTGCCCACGCGCTGCAACGGCCTGCTCATAGAGCAGGCCGAAGCCCGCCATCACGACGATCCCGACGTGCACGGAACGTCCACGATGCGCGACTGCAGTAGACGTGAGACCGCGCCACGAAGCACTCGCCAGGAGCGCGACGCCTCCAGCAAGGTTCATCCCTGCCCACACCAGGTTCAAGCCCGGGGAGGAGTTCTCGCCGCCCAGCGGCGTCAGACCACGGTGGCCGGCCAGTCCCACCACCGCGTGGGGGAGCGCATTGGCCAGCAGCGCACCAGCGACAATGTCCCGCTTCACAGCAACTCCCGCATATATGATCGGCGTACACATAGCGCTCCGAGCAGATTATATGAACTCTGTACATACAGCAATGGGACGGCGTCGTGGCGCCCCTCCGGCAGGTCAACGCCTCACACGGCAGGCCGTCATCGACACGGCTTCGGCCGTCATCGAACGCGACGGAATCGCCGCGTTCAGCCTGCGACGCCTCGCGACCGAGCTCGGCGTCCGGCCTAGCGCGTTGTACAACCACGTCACCAATCTCGACGAGCTCTACTCCGCCGTCGTGAGCGACGCACTCGCAGCCTTCGATCTCTCCGACGACCCCGGGACCTGGCAGGCGTGGCTGCGCGCGGTCGCCGTCGACATTCGCCACTGGCTGCTGAGTCGGCCTGAGACCGCCGGGCTCATCCTCGAACGCGCCGGGTCAACGGCGGACGGCCCTGACTTGCTGAACCGCGTGACCGACCGCCTCAGCGCCGCCGGGGTCGATCGAACGGTCGCCCACCTGGCGTGGCACGCCGTCTTCACCGTGGTCGTCGGAACGGTCCAACAAGATCTCGCTCGCCGGGTCTCTACCGACGGGACGTTCGAGGCCGTGCTCGACCTCGCCATCCGGGGCATCGGCGTGGCCGCAGCCGAAGAGGTCGATCCCAACCTCCGCAAACTCGTCCGCAGCCACGGCTTCAGCGACCGCTGAGCCCGCACCGTTTCACGTGGAACGCTGCGCCACGATCTCCGCGAGTGCAACGAAGTCCGCGGCATCCCAGGCCGCGCGCCCCACGAACAGCCCGTC
>NZ_JBMDXJ010000518.1:0-19381 GCF_048594945.1 Pseudactinotalea sp.
AAGGTCGACGGCGGCATGACCGCGAACGATGTCCTCATGCAGTTCCAGGCCGACATCCTCGGTGTGCCGGTGGTGCGTCCGGTCGTCGCCGAGACGACCGCCCTCGGCGCCGCGTACGCGGCCGGTCTCGCCGTCGGGTTCTGGTCGGGGCTGGACGACCTTTCCAAGAACTGGCAGGAGGACCGCCGCTGGGAGCCGCGCATGGACGAGGGCGACCGAGAGCGCCTGCTCCGCAACTGGAAGAAGGCCGTCACCAAGACCTTCGACGGGGTCGACGAGGACACGGAGGCGTGACCCCTCTCGGAGAGTGACCACGACGCCCCGTCGGCTCCGGCCGGCGGGGCGTCGTCGCGTCTCAGCCCTTCGCGGGCGCCTTGGACCTGCGTGCCGGGGTCGTGCGGGCGGGAGCCTTGGCAGGCGAGTGCTCGACGACGGAGCGCAGCTCGGTCTCGTGCGTCAGGTCGCGCGGGGCGAGTCTGACGAGCTGGGTGACGTGCTCGGGGCTGAGCTCCTCCAGGCTGGCCACACCGATGAGGCGCATGACGCGCTCGATCTCGCCGGTGAGGATCGTCAGCATCCGGTCCACGCCGGCCTGCCCGCCGGCCATGAGCCCGTACAGGTAGGCGCGGCCGACCATCGTGAAGCGGGCACCGAGGGCGACCGAGGCGACGACGTCGGCTCCGGACATGATGCCGGTGTCCAGGTGCACCTCGAGGTCGGAGCCGACCTCGCGCACGACCTCGGGCAGCAGGTGGAACGGCACCGGGGCGCGGTCGAGCTGGCGGCCGCCGTGGTTGGACAGCGTGATGCCGTCCACCCCGATGCCCGCGAGCCTGCGGGCGTCCTCGAGGTTCTGCACGCCCTTGACGACCACCTTGCCGTCCCAGTGCGAGCGGATCTCGGCGAGCGCCTCGTAGTCGATGCTGGGGTCGAACATCGCGTCGAGGATGTCGGCCACGGAGCCGTCGAACTTGGTGATCGAGGCGAACTCCAGCGGCTCGGTGGTGAGGTAGTTGATCCACCACTCCGGCCGCGGGATCGCGTCGATGATCGTCATCGGTGTCAGCTGCGGCGGGAAGGACATGCCGTTGCGCTTGTCACGGTGCCGGGCGCCGGCGACCGGTGTGTCCACCGTGACCAGCAGCGTGTCGTAGCCGGCGGCCTTCGCCCGTTCGACCAGATCCAGCGAGCGCTGCCGCTCCTTCATCATGTACAGCTGGAACCACAGCCGGCCACGCGGCGCAGCCTTGCGCACCTCCTCGATCGAGGTGGTGCCCAGCGTCGACAGCGCGAACGGCACGTCGAACTTCTGCGCCACCTGGGCACCGGCCCGCTCGCCGGCCGCGTGCATCAGTCGCGTGAAGCCCGTGGGAGCGATCCCCACCGGGTACGCCGAGGGTGCGCCGAGCACGTCCCAGGAGGTCGAGACGTTCGTGACGTCCTTGAGGATGCTCGGGTGGAACTCCACATCCTCGAACGCCTTGCGCGCCCGGGCCAGGCCTACCTCGTTCTCCGCCGCGCCGTCGGTGTAGTCGAACGGCCCCTTGGGGGTGCGGCGCTTCGCGATCCGGCGCAGATCCCAGATCGTCTGCGCCTTCGCCAGCCGCGTCGCCGCGAAGTCCAGGCTCGGTGCGCGGAAGTTGAGCTGCTCGCGCAGCACCGACAGGTTCGGGAGTCGTCGTTCCATGGCCTGCTCTCGTCACGTGATCGAGGCGATGGGTGCACCCTCGCCACACCCCACCCTAGTTCCTCGGTTTTACCGATTCAATCCGGCCACGTGTGGACTGGCCCTCTCGACGCCTTGCGGCGACGTCGTACCACCGGCGCGCTGACGGTCGAGGCGTGAGGCGGGCGGTGGTCGCGGCGGGCGCCAAGGCAACGCGTACCAACATATGGTCACAGAATCCCGCTATACGATACGGTCGATGTTCGTGACCGGGACGGTGTGCTGATGGGTGCAGTCCTGTCCTCCCTGGGCACGATGGCGGCGATCGTGGCCGTCGGGTGGTTGCTGGCGCGGCTGAAGGTGCTCGGCGACGGCGCACAGCTCGTCATTGCGAAGCTGGTGTTCATGGTGGCGACGCCGTCGCTGCTGTTCTCGACCATCGCCACCTCCGACCTGCACCTGCTGCTCACCCGGACGGCGCTCGTCACGGTCGCGAGCACCAGCGCGATGGCGCTGATCGCCGCGCTCGTGCTGCGCGTGGTGATGCGGCGCAACGCCGGCGAGACCACCATCGGCGCGCTCGCTTCCTCGTACGTCAATGCGGGGAACCTCGGACTGCCACTGTCGGTCTACATGCTCGGCAACCCCGTGGCCGTGGTCCCCACGCTGCTGTTCCAGCTGCTCGTGCTGGCACCCACAGCGTTCGTGGTGATGGAGTCGCGCGGCAGCGGCCGCGGCGGGCGCGCGCTGCTGATCGGATTGGGCCGGTCGCTGAAGAACCCGATCATCATCGCGGCACTGGCGGGTGTCCTGCTCGCGCTGCTGCCGCCGGCGCCGGACTGGCTGCTCAGCCCGTTCCAGCTGGTCGGGGCGGCTGCAGCACCCCTGGCGCTGATGATGCTCGGGATGACGCTCTCGAGCCCACAGACCTCCGGGTCGCGCGCACCGCTGCCGGATCTCGGGCTGATCGTGGCGCTGCGCACGGTGGTGCACCCGGTCCTCGCGTGGGGGCTGGGGAGTTGGCTCGGGCTGGAGGGGGTCGCGCTGTTCGGCGTCGTGGCTATGGCGGCGCTACCCACGGCGCAGAACGTCCTCGTGTACGCGATGCGGTACGGCAGCGGCCAGGCGATCGCACGCGACAGCCAGGTGGTGACCACGGTGCTGGCGGTCCCGGTCCTCATCGCGGTCGCCCTGATCTTCGGCTGACGGCGGCCCTTACCCGAGCAGCAGTCGCTCCGCGTTGGCCTCGGCCCACGCCAGATGTGCGGCGTTCTCCTCGAGGTAGCCGCCGGCCACCCACGTGCGCTGCGGCTCGAGCCCACGCGCCGCGAGGTCGATCACCTCCACCTCGGTACGTCGCTTGCGCTCGAGCATCAGGCGGACGGCGTCGGCCGCCGTGACGTCCGCACCGTAGGCGTCGAGGAAGCTCCGCACCCTGGCGGCGCGGTCGGGCGGAGCTGTGAAGCCGTGCCACCGGAGACTGTCCTCGTCGTTGCGCAGCGGGGCGAGGTAGTCGAGTGCGTACACCACGTCGTCGAGCGCTGGCCCCGGCCGGGCGAGATCCCAGTCGAAGAGTCCGACGGCGCGGCCCTCACGCCACGCCATGTTCCACGGACCCGGGTCTCCGTGCAGGATCGTCGCCGAGGTTCCGGGAAGCGCGGGGAATGCCCAGACGGCGTCCGGCGGGTTCTCGAAGGTCCGCCCGGCATCGTGGATCTGCCGCAGCAGCGTCGCAGCGGAGCGGAGCCCCTCGTCGGTGGCCTGCAGCGGCCACGCATCAGGCCCGGCGAGCCCCTCGACGAGGCGGACCACCTCGAGACCGCCGACACCGCCGTCGGGCATCTCCCGCAGCTCGCACGAGACCGGTTCGGGCACCTCCAGACCCTGGCCCCGCAGATGCCGCAGGAGCGCGTGCACCGTGGGGGTCCAGGCGTGTGCGGGCCGGCGCACGAGATCGCCCTCGATCTCGACGCGGCGTTCATTCATCGCTCGAGCATGACCTGATCGAGCCACGCGAACGCCTCGGTGCGCAGCTCGCCGGCGAGGCAATGGGGCAGGTCGGCCAGGACGCCTCGGTACTTCTCCGACGCCCCGGCCGCGGCGTACAGCCGGCCGATCTGCTCGTGCGCAGCCCGCATGCCGGCCTCGGAGAACAGCGAGTCGCGCAACCCGTAGCCGACGAACAGCGGTTGCGGTCGGGCCGCAGCCGCCACCGTGGGCCAGTCGGCGACTCGCCCGAGACCTGGGTTGTTGAGCATCCAGGTGTGGCTGTGGAGGTGGCCGTCGAGGAGCTCGTCGTAGGTCGACATCATCGAGGCGATCACCGTGGCGCGGACCTGCCCGGGTGCGGCGAGTGCTGTGACCGTGGCGGCGCGGGCCCCTCCCCCGGACATCCCGATGACACCCACCCCACCCGGCGCCACGCCGTCGAGCCGGTGGAGGAGGTCGACCGCGATGAGGTCCTCCCGGCCCACCACACCACCCCACGAGGTGCCCAGCACCCCGAGCGCCTTGGCCATCGCGTCCTCGAAGGGTCCCGCGTGGGCGTCGTAGACCTGGCTCACCGTGAGTGCGCGGCCCACGCGCTCGGCCTCCGCGAGCTGCAGCGCCGCCACCCCCTCGCTGCGGCCCGGCATGTCCTCGACCGGCGTGCGCCGCGAGCCCCAGCCGAACGCGTCGTGCACGAGCACCGCGTAGCCGGCGCGGGCGAGGTCGTTGGCGTAGGCGCGGCCGTCGTAGCACTCCTCACGGAACGCGACGACGTCCGGCTCGGGACCCTCGGGCCCGTCCGCGACCTTCTCCTTGCCGAAGAACTTCATGCCGCCGTGGCAGTGCAGCGCGACGATGCCCGGCAGCTCACCCGCCTCACCGGCGGGTCGCAGCAGCCACGCCTGCGTCGGCGCACCGAAGCCCACCTCCCAGGTGACCTCGACGCCGTCGATCCCGTCACGTTGCCAGGTGCGCCCGAGCACGGGGGTGACCGAGGACCACGGCGGTGGGTTGAGCACCTCCCGCAGCCGCGCGCTCACGTCCGCGCCGTCGTCGCCGATCGGGAATACCGGCCCGGTCGACCGCAGCAACGGCAGCAGGTCCGAGATCGCGCCGAGATCGGCGAGAGCACGGGTGGTGGACTCGGACATGGACTGCGCTCCGTCGTCGAGGTGATCCGCGGTGAACGCGACCCACTCTGCCAGCAGCACGTCACCGCCGTGCCCTCACGTCCACGTCGCGGATCGGCCCGGCGCCGCGAGGAGCGCTACCGAGCCGATGAGGTCAGCTCCGCGAGCACCCGGTACAGCCGCGCCGCGGCGGCACGATCGAACTCCGGACGATCGAGCGACATCGGCTTGCCACGCCGCGACGCGGTCAAGGGAACGCTCGGCACCGACGGACCGTCCAGGAACGGCTGGATCAACGCGGCCGCGTCGTCGGAGGACTGCGCGAAGAGGCGAGCCACGCCGTCGAGCGCCCGGCCTGCGAAACCGCCCACCTGCTGGCCGAGGCCCGAGTCCACGAACATCGGGTTGTACAACACGTAGCGTGCCGGGCTCGCGGGGTAGTGGTCGTGGAAACCGGCCCCTAGCAGCTCCGAGGCACGCGCCACCTGCGAGACCGCACCGAACGCCCGGTACGAGCGCGCCAGCGTCAGGTCGTACCACTGGATCCCGGCTCCGCCCAGCCCACCCACACCGCACACGCTGACGATCACGGCGCCACCGCTGAGGTGTGGCATCAGTGCATCGGTGAACAAGTAGCGGCTCACGGGATAGAGCGCGAAGGTGTGCTCCAGCCCGTCCGTCGTGAGCACACGGCGGCGGTTGAACCGGCCGGCGCCGAGAACCACGCGGTCGACCGCGGGAGCCCGAGCCGCCACCTCGGTCGCAGCAGCGAGGGTGCCGGCGATCGTGCTCAGGTCGGCGCGGACCAGCTCGGCACCGGCAGGTGCCGTCGGCGAGCGCCCCACGACGAGGACGCGGTGACCGGCTCTGGCGAGCCTGCCCGCCAGAGCCGCCCCGATGCCGTTGGTCCCGCCGGTGATCACAGTCGTTCCCATAACCTGAAGCCTGCGGCGAACGAGTGGCGGGCGAAAGAAGGAACATCGATGTCACTGATCGAGGTGCCGGTCACGGCCGAGGGCCGAGCGGAGTGCGGCGTGTCCGACGTGCTCGCACGTGTCGGGGAGCGCTGGAGCCTGCTGATCCTGAGCCTGGTCGCCGACCGTGCCTACGGCTTCAACGAGCTCGACCGTGCCGTGGAAGGGCTGAGCCGCAGGATCCTCACGCGCACGCTGCGCATGCTGGAGCGCGACGGGTTGGTGCAGCGCACGATCGTCGGGGCGGTCCATCACGGCGCGGCCGAGCGGGTGGAGTATGCGGCGACCCCGCTGGGCCGCAGCCTGCTCCCGCTGGTGGTCGCCGTGGGGCAGTGGGCACGCGACCACGAGGCCGACATCCAGCGCGCCCGAGCCGGATACTCAGGTCCGGCCGTGCACTAACGCTCAGCAGCGGTGCTGCCGCAACCAGACCAGCAGCGCACCTTCACGCTCGTGTGCCTGCGCTGCGGACCAGCGACCCAGCTCGCGCTCGTCGACCTGTTGGCCGTCGCGGAGGTAGACGACGCGATCGGCCCGCGCAGCGCTCGCGACCTCGTGGGTGACCATGACGATCGTGACGCCATCGGCGTGGATCTCGGACAGCACGTCCATCACCTCGGCCGACATGCTGCTGTTGAGCGCACCGGTGGGCTCGTCGGCGAACACGATCGCCGGCTCGCACGCCAGCGCGCGAGCGATCGAGGCGCGCTGCAGCTGGCCGCCCGAGACCTCGGTGATGCCATGGTCATGCACGTGCCCGATGCCGAAGCGCTCCATCAACACCTCGACCCGCGCGATCGCTGCATCCTGCGCTTGCGGTGCGGCCTTCAGCGCCGGCAGCAGGATGTTGTCGCGGATACTGAGGTTCGGCAGGAAGTACGCCCGCTGGAAGACGAAGCCCATCCGTGTCAGCCGCACCTGCGCCATCTCGGCGTCCGACAGGTCGGTGAGGTCGCGGCCCTCCAGCCGCACGGTCCCCGACGTCGGCCGGTCCATGCCGCTCAGGCTGTACAGCAGCGTGGACTTGCCGGAGCCGGAGGCGCCCATGACCACGAGGAACTCGCCAGGGCGAACCGCCAGATCGACGCCGTTGAGCACCTGCGTCGGCGGGTCGGTGGTGCTGAAGGCCTTGGTCACGCCCTTGCTCTCCAGGGTGAATGGCTGTTCGTGGCTCATCTCTCGGTCCTCTCAGGCTCGTAACCAGGTACTGGTGTCGTCGCCGCGCAGCCGTGCCGTGACCGCGACCGCCGTCAGCAGTGCCGCGGCGACCAGCGCGATCGGGCCGGCGATGGTCGTCACCGCGTTCGGTACCAGGGGCAGCCCTGCCACCCCCAGACCTGCCGCACTCAGCAGCCCGTTCACGAGCGGCCCGCCGAGCACCAGTGCGCTCGCGCTCCCGAGCAGTGCCCCCACGAGCGCGCCGGCCACGGTCTTGCCGCGCAGCTGGGCGAGGATCTCGGCGGCCGAGAAGCCGATCGCCGACAGCGTGCCCATCGACGGCCGATCACGCGCGATCCGCAGCCGCAGGAACATCGCGACGATCAGTGTGGCCACCCCGAGCCCGAAAGCCCACGCCAGCATCGCGGCACTGCGGAGTGCTCCGGTCATCTGCGCCATCGTCTGCGCGGTGAGCTCCGCCACCGGGAGCACCTCCGCGTGCGGGAACGCCTCCCCGTACTCGGCCGCGAGCGCCACTGGGTCCACCCCGTCCGCGGTCCCGACGACGAGCAGATAGCCGCTCGCGGCGGCTGTCGGGTCACCGGTCATCTTGGCGGTGTCGCCGCCGCTGGTCACGTCGGCATAGATCCCACTGACGACGACGGAGCGCACCTGGTCATCGATCCGCAGGTCGAGCTCGTCACCGGTCGTCACCTGGTATGTGTCAGCGTTGAGGATCGAGAGCGCGATCTCACCGCGCCCGGGAGCGCGGCCCTGCGTGTACCGCATCGTGGATGTGGAGTAATCGCCGACCTCGACGTGGATCGTCTGCCACCCGTGCGGACCCTGCACCTCGAGCAGCGTGCGAGCGAAGAGCTGGACGTCCACGAGCCGGTCGTCCCGCTGCAGCGCGGCGGCCATCTCGGCCTGACGCTCATCGAGGTCGTCGGCGTGCTGCAGGTCGATGACCAGGTCGGCCTCGGGCATCCCCATGGACGTCACGACGCTGGGACTGGACAGGGTGGTGAGCATGTGGGCGGGCAACGCCATCACCAAGGCGGCCAGGTAGAGCACGGCGGGGATGAGCAGCCACTGACGCGCTTCGGCACGCAGATCGAGCACAGCGAGCCTGCGGCTCACGCTCCGGCCGGGACCGGAGACCAGGTCGGAGCGCCGCACGCGTCGCGCCGCACGCTGGTTGCGGCGGGCGGTCTGCTTCGCATCGAGCAGGCTGCCGTGCACGAGGGCGTCCACGACCTGCACAGTGGCGACCCGCCTCAGCACGCGGCGGCAGCTCAGCACCACGACCGTCACCACGACACCGAGCGCCAGCAGCAGCACGGCCGCGGACCGCAGCCCGAATCCCGAGGCGGCGTAGCTGGCCTGCACGCCACGGGTCAGGAACGGCACCGTGACGACGGCGAGGGCGCCGCCGAGCACGCACCCCACCGCCGTCAGCACGACGTAGGAGGCCAGATACAGCCGAGAGATGTCCCGGTGCGGCAACCCGATCGCCTTCATGGCGCCGATCTGGCGGACGTCATCCTGCAGGCGCCCGCGGATCACGACGTGCAGGCTGAGCAGAGCGATGGCCACGAGCAGCAGCGCGACGCCCATCAGCGTGATCGCCGCGAGCCCATCACTGATCACGTTGAGGGTGCGGATCAGCGCGTAGGTGACGTCCTCACCGTTCATGGGCAGCGCCGGATCCGCGGCGTAAGCGGTCTGGAGGTCGGTCGCGAGCGCGGGGTCGGTCACGAGGTACTCGACGATGATCTCCGGGACGCCACCACCCGCGGCAACGAGCGCCTCGAAGTCGGCCGGCGAGACCACGAAGCGCGTCGCAGACGACATCGACGACGCCATCTGGGCGTCGCGAACTGTCCCGGCCACCGTGAGCTCGTGCTGACCCTGGAGCGTGATGACCGTGAGGACGTCACCGGCCTGCAGCCCGTCGCGCTCGGCGTACATCACCGGCACGTAGACCTCTCCGGCATCGGGATGTGGCGCACCGCCCTCGGCGTCGAGAAGGAAGTCGAACTCGGTGTTCTGTGTGACGAACAGGTTGTCGACGAGCGAGTCCGACAGGTCGCCCCGCTCGCCGGTTCCCCCGCGCTCCCAGGCGATCGCCCCGCCGTCGAACCCGATCATCTCCTCGATGAACCAGGCCTCGATCGCGGGATTCTCCTCGGCGAACGCCTCCAGGGCTGCGACGTCGTAGTCACCCTTGTGCATCTGCAGGAAGTGCGGGGGTTGCGCTTGCTCGAAGAGCTCGTCGACCGCCCCGACCAGCCGTTCCATCACCATCGCGCCGCTGGCCATCAGGCAGGCGCTGAGCGTGATCATGACGGCGATCGCGATCGTGACGCCGGGGTCACGTCGCAGATCGCTGCGCAGGTGGCGTCGCAGCATGCTGCGGGAACGGGGCATGCCGCTCAGCCTGGCGAGCGACGCTGCCTCGGCACATCGCAGGTATCCCCCGCCGGTCTCGGCGGTGACCACCGGTCGAGCCGGGGGCTGGGACGCTACCGCAGCATCTGAAGGATCAGGCGCGGGTCACGGGAATCAGGCCGGCCGCACGCAAGCCATCAGCGACCAGAGTGGCCACGAGCCTGGCACCCGCGCTCGACAGGTGCGTGTCGTCCTGCTCCCCCTCCGGAAAGCCTGCGTACTCCCCCGGCTGCAGCCACAGGAACGAGTCCTTGCTGCCCTCGGCACCCTGCTGCTGCCACAGCGCGCGGGTCTGCACGGTCAGGTCGATCAGCGGCACGCCCTCCTCCACGGCCAGGTCCCGCACCTGCTGCGGGTATCCGCCGTGCGTCGAGACCGCCCGCCCCGCCTCGTCAAAGCGGCGGCGCTCGATCGAGGTGAGCAGCACCGGGGTCGCGCCGCGAGCGCGCGCGCCCAGCAGGTAGCGCCGCAGCATCGGCGCGTACTCGCGGAACAGGTTCGTGTGCCGCTCGTCCTCCTTGGTGTCGTTGTGCCCGAACTGGATCAGCAGCAGGTCGTGCGGCTGCAGCTGCTCGAGCACGTGGTCGAGGATTCCCCGCTCGATGAAGCTGCGCGAGCTTGCGCCGGAGACCGCGTGGTTGTGCACGGGCCGCCCGACGGCGTCCGGGAGCCGTTGGCCCCAGCCCTCACGGGGCGCCTGGGTCGCCTCGTATGTCGACGCCGTGGAGTCACCGACCACGTGGATCTCACCGTCGCGCGCCGGCCAGCCGTGCCAGCCCTCGAGCCAGTCCTGCGCACTCGGAGCCTCGGTCGCCTGGGGCCGATCGGCTCCCGTCGCGGCCCCGAGACCACGATTGCCCTGCTCGGCGAACCGCGCCTCGCGCCAGCCGAAGCCACCCATATCCGACCACGCGTCGGTCGCGACGTGCTCGCCCAGGTCGCACCCGACGAACCACGCCTGACCGAGCGCGTCGGCCTTGCCTCCGGGATGCCACGGCCGACCGAGCCGGACAGACCCGGCCGGCACACCGCCGTCGGCCGTCAACGAGCAGTTCAGGAACAGGAACCCGCGCGGGTTCTCCCGCGCGGTCGAGGGGGCCGCGACATAGCCCGGGCCGATACTGCGGATCTCGCACCGTTGGAGAACCGCGGTGGCGCGCCCGTAGACGAAGTCGACGTCACCTTCGATCACGCAGTCATGCACGTGGACGCGACTGACCGAGGCGTACCCGGGCGAGTCCAGCAGCGCAGTGTCCTGGCGGGCCTTCAGATAGCAATCCTTCACCACCACCCGGTCGCCACGGCTGCGCAACGCGAGAGCCTGCTGGTTTGCCTTCTTCGGGTAGAGCCGCTTGTCGAAGCTGTTCTCGATGGTGATGCCGCTGATGGTGACGTCATCGGCGTCCACGGTGAGGGTTGCGCAGTCCTGCGTGATCTCCATCCCCGTGCGGTCACGGTCGCCCTGAGAGAGTCCGAACGTGAGCAGCACGTCGGCAGCGCGGCCGGTCTCGGATCGGATCTCCAGCGGCTGCGCACGCAGCGCGATCACCACGTGCTCGACGTAGGTTCCCGAGGCAAGGACGATCTCCGTCACGGCCGGGTCGGCGAGCGCAAGCGACAGACTGGGCACGAGGTCGGCGTCGTCACCGACGCGGGCGAGGGTCACTCGACCCAGCGTAAGCGCTCCCAGGGCCTGCGGCCGAACCATGGTGATTTAGCCCCTGTGGAAGGATGGAACCGCTTGCACCGACGCAGCACCTGCAGGAGGCGCTCATGAACAGTCAACGTCACGCGACGATCGGTGACGTCGCCAAGCTCGCAGGCGTGTCGGTAGCCACCGTCTCACGCGTGATGAATGCGCACCCCGCGGTCAAGCCCGAGACGATCGAGCGTGTGCGTGCGGCTGCAGCGCAACTCGACTACGTGCCGAGCAACGCTGCACGCTCACTCTCGCTTGGCCGCACTCACACGGTGGCGCTGCTGATGCCCGACTTGTCCAACCCGATGTTCCAGCAGGTGCTGCGGGGAGCGAACCGGGCTGCCGCGGCGGCCGGCTACCGACTGCTGGTCACCGACAGCGTGGAGGACCCGGGGGCCGAGGCTGACCTGGCGATCGAGGCGCGCCGCCGCTGCGATGCCCTGATCCTGTGCTCGCCCCGGATGTCTCCGCGCGACCTGCGGCGGGTGCTGTCGGCGACCGAACCGGTGGTGCTGATCAACCGTGAGGCCGAGGCGGGCGGCGTGCCCTCGCTCGTGGTCGACTACGCCGAGGGTGTGCGGATCCTGATGCGGCGCCTCATGCGGCACGGACACAGGTCGTTCGTGTACCTGGCCGGGCCGCCGAGCAGCATCCCCAACACCGAGCGCGTGCAGGCACTCCGTGCCCTCGCCCGCGAGCACGACGATGTGACCCTCACCGTGCTCCCGTGCGGCGGCGCGATCGAGGATGGCTACGCCGCCCTCGGCCCGGTGCTCGAATCGGGGGCGACGGCGGTGCTCACCTGCAACGACGTCGTCGCCTTCGGGCTGCTGGGCAAGCTCAACGAGGCGGGCGTCGCGGTCCCGGGCGACATCTCGGTCGCCGGGTATGACGACATCCCGTTCTCGCGCTACGCCACTCCCCCGATCACCACCGTGAGCGTTCCCAAGGAGGAATTGGGGCGACATGCGTGGGAGGAGGTCGAGCGGCTGCTCAGCGGTGACGAGCGCAGTTCCATGCTGCGGTTCCCGCCGCGGCTGGTCGAACGCGGCAGCACCGGGCCGGTGCCGCGCGAGCACGTGCCGCCGGCGATCACCGAGGTGGTCAATCCGGCGTTGGCCTGGCACCGCGATGACGACGACGTCGCGGTCGACCTCAGCGTGGACGGCGCGCTGCTCGCCCGCTACGAGCGCCGGCCCGTGATGCCGGACGTCTACTCGCCGCGACCCTACCTGCACCCGCTCTACACGCTCTCGGGGGCGGTGCTGACCGATGCTGGCGCTCCGCTGCACCGCCACCAGCACGGCATCTCGGTAGCACTGCCGGATGTGAACGGCATCTCCTACTGGGGTGGCCGCACCTACGTGGAGGCCAGCGGGCCGACGCTGCTGGCGAATCACGGCACCCAGATGTCGGTGAAGCTCAGCAGCGCGGGCGAGCAGATGGAGGAGGAGCTCACCTGGCACGGTCCCGATGGCACCCACCAGTTGAGCGAGCAGCGCACCATCACGGCCGCGCTACGCGAGGACCGCACCGGGTGGGAGCTGCGATGGCGCAGCGCCCTCACCGCCGACGAGCGCACGATCACGATCACGAGCCCCGCCGGCTCGGGCCGCCCGGATGCCCGCTACGGCGGCATCTTCTGGCGATTTCCTCAGGTGGAGGGTGTCTCGATGTTCACGGCCGACGGCGAGGGGTCGCCTCACGGGTCACGCTCACCCTGGGTGGCGCTGGTGCACGGTGATGCGTCGCGACCGTGGACCGTGGTGCTGCGCCAGCACGGGCCGGCCCTGGTGCCCTGGCACGCCCGGACCGATGACTATCTCGCCCTGTGCCCCGCGATCGCGTGGGACGCCCCGGTGCGCATCGCCCGAGGCGAGACCTACGAGATCGGGCTCGACGCCGTCGTGCTCGACGAAGCCCTGACCACCCCATCGATCGAGGAGATCACCCGTGCCTGGCGTTGATCCAGACATTCCCACCTACACCAACCCGATCCTCGATGCCGACTGGCCGGACCCTGACGTGGTGCGTCTCGGCGACCAGTTCGTGCTGGTCGCCTCGAGCTTCAACCGGGCGCCGGGGCTGCCGGTGCTGACCTCGCCCGACCTGGTGCGGTGGACGCACGCGGGCAACGCGCTGCCTGCGAACGTGCCGGCCGAGCACTTCGCGCTGCCGCGGCACGGGGGCGGCGTGTGGGCGCCGTCGATCAGGGAGCGCGGCGGGCGGCTCGTGATCGTCTACCCCGACCCCGATCACGGCATCTACACGCTGTGGGCCGACCGGCCGGAGGGTCCGTGGTCGCAGCCGCACCTGCTGCTGCAGGGCCAGGGGCTGATCGACCCGTGCCCGCTGTGGGACGACGACGGCCGCGCCTACCTGGTCTTCGGCTGGGCCAACTCGCGCGCAGGCATCAAGAACCGGCTCACGATGATCGAGGTCGACGAGAGCCTGACCTGCCCGCTCGGCGCCGGCCGCCTGGTGATCGACGCCGACGACCTGTCGGGCTACACCACGCTCGAGGGTCCCAAGCTCTACAAGCGCGACGGCTGGTACTGGATCTTCGCGCCCGCCGGTGGTGTGGCGACCGGGTGGCAGTCGGTGTTCCGGTCGCGCTCGATCTGGGGCCCGTACGAGGACCGGATCGTGCTCGCCCAGGGCAGCACCGACGTCAACGGCCCGCATCAGGGCGCGTGGATCACCGACGCCGCCGGCGACGACTGGTTCGTGCACTTCCAGGATCGCGGTATGTACGGCCGGGTGGCGCACCTGCAGCCGATGGCGTGGGGCGAGGATGGCTGGCCCACCATGGGCACGCCCGGCGCCGACGGCGTGGGCGAGCCCGTGCGCACCCACCGCCGCCCCGCGACCGCCCGCCCCGATCCGGATGCAGCCGCCGACCCGATTCCACCAAGCCCGGTCGCCGACGATTTCACCGCTGATTCGCTTACTCCCGCCTGGCACTGGCAGGGCAACCCCGAGCCGGGCTGGCACCAGACCGGTGACGGCAGGCTGGGGCTCGCCCACCTGCCGAACGACCGCGGCGACCTGCGCGACCTCCCGCAGGTCCTCGGGCAGCTGCTGCCCGGGTGGCCGGTCACGGTCGAGGTCTCACTCACGCTCGACAGCAAGTCGCAGGGTGCTCGCGCCGGCCTGACCGTGTTGGGACTGCGCTACAGCTGGGTCGGGGTGCAGCGCACCGCGACCGGCCTCGAGCTGGTTGCCGCGCTCGGCGACGACCGCCAGCGCGAGACCGAGGTGAGCCGACTGCCCGTGGCGAGCTCCGCCGTCGCCCTTCGCCTGAGCAGCCCCGCCGATGGCACCGTGCACTACGACTGGCGCGCCGACGGCGGCGACTGGCAGCCGCTCCTCGACGCGAAGGTGACCGAGGGCCACTGGATCGGCGCTGAGATCGGCCTCTTCGCAGCTGCCCCCGAGGGCACCGCTGCCGACGAGTGGTCTTGGATCACCCGCTTCGCCGTCACCCCCTAACCGCTTTCAACGACGTTTCGACCCCCTAGCCGGTCAGAACGTCGTTGAAAGCGTGCCTGGCTCGAGCGTGAGGCGTGTCTCGGTCGACCCGTACCGGATCGTGCGTTCGCAGGCCCGCTCTGCGGTGATGGTCGCCCCGGTCAGCTCGCCGCCCGCCCAGGTCAGGTCCAGCGTGCACGGCCCAGGCGTGCGGACTCCGCGCAGCCGCCCGCTCGGCCAGGCGCTCGGGAGTGCGGGGAGCAGGTGGATCTCCTCGCCGTCGGCCTGCACGAGCATCTCGAGGATGGCGGCGGCACCGCCGAAGTTGCCGTCGATCTGGAACGGCGGGTGAGAGTCGAGCAGGTTCGGGTAGGTGCGCTGGGTGTCGAGCAGCAGCCGCAGCACCTGGTGGGCGTGGTCGCCGTCGCGCAGCCGCGCCCACAGAGCGATCCGCCACGCTGTGGCCCAGCCGGTGGACTCATCGCCCCGGTCGAGCAACGTCTGCTGGGCAGCCGCCGCAAGCTCGGGCGTCCGCTCGAGCGAGATCTGCCGGCTCGGGTACAGCCCGTACAGGTGTGACACGTGCCGGTGCTGCTGCTCGGGCGCCGCCGCGTCCCAGTCCTGCTGCCACTCCTGCAGCTGCCCGTGTGAGCCGACCTGGCTCATCGGCAGCCGCTGCGCCGCCGCCACGATCTCGCCCACCAGCTCAGCGTCCACACCGAGCAGCCCGGCCGCCTCCGACGCCGCCCCGAACAGGTCCCGCAGAATCTGCGCGTCCATGATCGGCCCGGCCACCAGCGAGGTGCCGTGCTGATGCTCGTTCTCCGGCGAGATCGACGGCGAGGTCACCAACGCACCCGTCACCGCGTCCACCACGAGCGTGTCGAGGAAGAACTCGCACGCACCGCGCAGCAGCGGGTAGATCGAGGCGAGGTACTCGGCATCGGGCGCGTAGCGGTAGCGCTGCCACAGGTGCAGCACCAGCCACGCCCCGCCGGTGGGCCACAGCCCCCAGCGGGCGCCGTCGATCGGCGCGGTCGCGCGCCACAGGTCGGTGTTGTGGTGGCACACCCAGCCGCGCGCCCCGTACATCTCGCGCGCGGTCCGCTCACCCGAGACCGCGACCTCCCGCACCAGCCGGTCCAGGGGTTCCACGAGCTCCGGCAGCGCCGCGATCTCGGCCGGCCAGTAGTTCATCTCGGTGTTGATGTTGACCGTGTACTTGCTCCCCCACGGCGGGTCCGTGTGCGGGTTCCAGATCCCCTGCAGGTTCGCCGGCTGCGTCCCGGGCCGCGACGAGCAGATCAGCAGGTACCGCGCATAGTCCAGGTACAGCGCCGCGAGTGCGGGATCGTCGGTGGTCTCGTTGCGGCGCAGCCGCTCGTCGGTCGGGAGATCGGGGCTCTCGCCCAGGTCGAGCGAGAGCCGGTCGAACAGGTCGCCGTGCGCCGCGGCGGTGCCCGCCGCCATCTGGTCGAACGAGCGCCCGACGGCGCTGCTCACCTGAGCGCTGGTGATCTCACCCGGGTGCCCGGTCAGGTCGTCCGGGCCCACGTAGGAGGTGGCGATCGCGATGAGCAGGGTGACCTCGTCGGCCCCCTCGAGCACCAGCGCGTCGCCCTCGGCGCGCACGATCCCGCCGGCGGTCACCGCTCGTACCCGCGCCACCAAGGTGAGGGCGCCGGGCGTATCGGCGTGCGGATCGTTGCGCCCGGTCAGCACGATCTCGCTGCCCTCGGCAGCGACCTCGGTCTGCTGCAACGGCGAGGTGAACCGCAGCCGTGCCGAGACGGCACCGGTCTGGGAGGCGGCGAGGTGCACCGCGATCACCTGGTCCTCGGGAGAGGCGACGACCCGGCGCCGGTGCGTCACGCCGTCGGCCGTCACCTCGGAGGCGACCAGCGCGGTGGCGAGGTCGAGAGACCGGCGCACCGGGGCGCCGTCGGGCACTCCCTCGAACTCGATGACGAGCTCACCGACGGTCGAGTACGGCGCCTGCTTCAACGGCCGCGCCATCACGTCGCGGTCGGCGAGTGCGTCGGCCTCGGCGTAGCGGCCCTGCGCCACGAGTGCCCGCACGCGCGGCAGCGCCTCGGCGGCAGCAGGGTTGATCGGGTCGTACGGGCCGCCCGACCAGAGCGTGTCCTCGTTCAACTGGAGCCGTTCGGTCGCCACGCCGCCGTAGACCATCGCGCCGAGCCGCCCGTTGCCGACCGGTAGCGCCTCGGTCCACTCGGCGGCGGGCTGGTCGTAGCGGAGCAGGTGCTCGGTCATCGGGTGAGAAAGAGCTGCGACGCTTCGGCGTAGCGCTCACGGAGCCCGACGGCGGGGGCCTCGACCTCGTAGGTCGTGGTCGCCTCGAGCTCCCACGTGGGTGCCTCGTCCGCACCCGAGAGCACCCAGGCGGCCTGGCGGGCGGCGCCGTCGGCGACGTACTCGCCCGGGTTCGGCACCACGACCGGCATCCCGAGCACGCTCGGCGCGATCCGCCGCACCGCCTCGGACTGGGCCGCGCCGCCGATGAGGATGATCCGGCGGGCCGCGACACCCTGGGCGACCAGCGCGTCCATCGCGTACGCGAGCGAGCACAGCACGCCCTCGACGGCGGCCCTCGCCAGGTTCGCCGGCGTGGTGTTGGCGAGGCGCACGCCGTGGAGCGAGCCGGTGGCGTCGGGCAGGTTGGGGGTGCGCTCACCTTCGAGGTAGGGCACGAGCACGAGCCCTTCGGCCCCCGGAGGCGCCGAGAGCGCGAGCTCGGCGAGCTCGGCGTGACCGACACCGAGGAGCCGCCCCACGGCGTCGAACGTACGTGAGCCGTTGATCGTGGCGAGCAGCGGCAGGTAGCGACCGGTGGCGTCGGAGAAGCCGGCCACGAGGCCACTCACGTCACGGACGGGCGTGTCCGAGACCGCCGTGACCACTCCCGAGGTGCCGATCGAGACCATCACGTCACCGGGCCGCGCGCCGAGCCCGAGCGCAGCGCCGGCGTTGTCGCCGGCACCGGGACCGATCACGAGGTCGTTCGGGCCGGACCGTGCCTGCTCGCCGGGGCCGATGACCGCAGGCAGGCCCACCCGGCGGCCGAATCCTCGCTCGAGAAGGTCGAACCGATAGCTGTTGCTCCCGCCGTCGAAGTAGCCGGTTCCCGAGGCGTCCGAGCGATCGGTGACGAGGCGCTGCGGACCATCCGCACCGTGTCCATCCTTCGTGGGCCCGTCGCCGGCGATCCGCCACGTGAGCCAGTCGTGGGGCAGCGCGACCGCCGCGACCCGTTCGGCATTGTGGGGTTCGTTCTCGGCGAGCCACCGCAGCTTGGTGATCGTGAAGGACGCGACCGGCACGATCCCGACGGCGTCGGCCCACGCCTTCTCACCCGAACCCGGCGTCCCGTCCCCCAGCTCCTCGATGAGGTCAGCTGCAGCCTTCGCGGAACGGGTGTCGTTCCAGAGCAGCGCATCCCGCACCACGGCGCCCTCGCTGTCGAGGGCGACCATCCCGTGCTGCTGGCCACCGACCGACAGCGCGGCGACGTCGTCGAGCCCGCCCGCCCGGTCGCGCGCCTCCTCGCAGGCGCGCCACCAGGCGGCGGGGTCGACCTCGGTGCCGTCGGGGTGCTTCGCGCTCCCCGACCGCACCAGCTGCCCGGTCCCCGAGTCCCGGACGACGACCTTGCAGGACTGCGTCGAGGTGTCGACGCCGGCGACCAGAGGCATGAGGACGTGTCTAGCCGATCAGGTGCGCGAGTGCGAGCTGGTTCAGCTGGACGAAGTGGTACTCGCGGCGGCCCGCGGCGTCGGCGTCGAAGTCCTCGAAGGCGCTGCGGTCGGCGAGCAGGTCGGCCAGCGTCTCGCCCGCGCCGAGCGTCGGCTGCGCGAGCTCGAGCACGCCGCTGGCCTCGAACGCCTCCTGCACGCGCGGGTCGGCGCGGTAGGCCTTCGCCTTCTCGGCGAGCAGGAGGTACGTCTCCATGTTGGCGCTCGCCGACTCCCACACGCCCGCGATGCCCTCGGTGCGCGACGGCTTGTAGTCGAAGTGGCGCGGACCGTCGTAGACCGGGCCGCCGCCGGGGAAGCCGTTCTCGAGCAGGTCGACGGTGAAGAACGCGGAGATCAGGTCGCCGTGCCCGAACGCGAGGTCCTGGTCGTACTTGAGCCCGCGCTGACCGTTCAGGTCGATGTGGAAGAGCTTGTCGCTCCACAGCGCCTGGCCGATGCCGGTGGTGAAGTTCAGCCCCGCCATCTGCTCGTGGCCCACCTCGGGGTTGAGGCCCACGATGTCGCCGTGCTCGAGCTGGGCGATGAAGCCGAGCCCGTGCCCGACGGTCGGCAGCAGGATGTCGCCGCGGGGCTCGTTCGGCTTCGGCTCGAGCGCGATCCGCAGCCCGTAGCCCTTCTCCTTGATGTAGGCCGCGGCCGTGTCGACCGCCTCGCGGTACCGGTCGAGCGCGGCGTGGGTGGCCTTGACGCCGTCGTACACGGACCCCTCGCCACCGCCCCACATGACGAACGAGCACCCGCCCACCTCGGCGGCCAGGTCGATGTTGCGGAGCACCTTCCGCAGCGCGAACCGGCGCACCCCGCGGTCGTTGGACGTGAAGCCGCCGTCCTTGAAGACCGGGTGGCTGAAGAGGTTCGTCGTCACCATCTCGATGACGAGGCCGACGTCGTCCGTCGCCTTCTTGAAGTCGGTGAAGATCTTCTCGCGCGTGGCGTCGTCGGAGCCGAACGGCACCACGTCGTCGTCGTGGAACGTCACGCCCCACGCGCCGAGCTCGGCGAGGGTGGTCGCGTACTCGCGGGGGTCGAGCGCCTCGCGGGTCGGGCTGCCGAACTGGTCGTTCGCG
>NZ_JBMDXJ010000519.1:0-3763 GCF_048594945.1 Pseudactinotalea sp.
TACCTGATCCGGATGCTGCGCCCACTCGGCCTCACCGTGTCCCGGCTGGCCTCCGGCCTCCCCGTGGGCGGCGACCTCGAGTACGCCGACGAAGTCACGCTGGGGCGGGCGTTCGAGGGGCGCCGGGCCGTCGACGCATGAGCGTGATCCCGACGACCTGACCAGCCCGAATCGCAGCAGTAGCGTGGACCTCACACGGGAGGAGTCGCCATGGCAACCCCAGAGCTCGACAACGACCTGACCATCCTCGGGGCGGCGACCGCCGCCGTCGCCGAGCGTTACCTCAGCACCGTCCGCGAGGTCGCCGCAGGCACCTCACCGGACGCTGCGATCCCGCTGCTGCTGCTCGCGGTGTCCGACCTCGGCGCCGCCGGTGCGCGGCTGGGCGCGATCGTGGACGTGGTGCCCGCCGAGCGGTTCGAGCCCGATGACGGTCCCGACGGTGACCTCGAGCCGCTGCGCACCTCGCTCGCCAACGTGCTCGACGGGATCGACGAGTACCACGAGGTCGCCGATCCGCTGGTCTCCGCCGAGGTCACCACGGGCTCGCTGTCCAACGACCTCACCGACGTGGCGCACGCCCTCACGATCGGGCTGCGGCACCACCGTGCGGGGCACGCGTCCGAGGCGCTGTGGTGGTGGCAGTTCTCCTACCTGTCGAGCTGGGGCGAACGCGCGGCCAGCGCCACCCGCGCCCTGCTCACGCTGATCGCCCACCTGCGCCTCGACGTCGACGACGACACCGCCTCCGAGGCCGAGTTCGAGGCCCTCTACAACCGCGACCAGCCCGACGACGAGCAACCTGGTCAGCCCTCGCCGTGACATCCGCGGAGCCTGGCGGTCTCGCGGATGGTGCCGATGTCGCCCAGGATCCCGCGGCCGGCACGTACGAGCAGCGCAGTCCCGACTCACCCGACATCGAGTGCGTGTGGCAGGCACGCGCAACCCGTGTAGAGCGTTACCTCGCCCCCGCGGTGGAGTACTGGGATCTGTGGTTCGCGCGGGAACCGGATGGCGAACAGCTCGCCGGTCTCTCCGGCCCTGCCCTCGGGCATCGGTGGATCAGCTCCGTCGCCGGCGAGCACAGCTGGGGTGTGCAGCTCAAGGCACACGTCGTCGTGCCCGGGGTGAGCAAGAGTCTGCTGCTGGGTGGGGAGCAGCGACTGCTGGTCCAGGACCAGCACATCGTGATCGGGCAGCATCGGGTGCCCCTGCCCGAGTACGACGAACTCGAGGCGTTCGTCGACCGGTTGCTCGGGCTCGATCTGCTGCGCTCCGATGACGACGTGAGAAGGATGCTCTCGGGGGAGGACGTCGGCTACTCGGAGCGGCACCGCCAGCGTCGGGTACGGGCCGTGACGGGCCTGACGCGCAAACGGATCGCGCAGCTGGAGCGGGCACGCGAGGCCTTCGCGATGCTGCAGCAAGGGGTCGCGCCCGCCGAGTGCGCGGTGCGGTGCGGATTCGCCGACCAAGCACATCTGACCCGGTCGCTGAGGGCCTTCCATGGCCAGACTCCGGCGCGGATCCTCGCCGGCAGATGATGGCGGAAACCTTCAAGCCGACGGCCGGTCTGCCCTGATGGACTGTGGGTATCACGTCACGAACGTACGAGGAGCCCCGATGTCGATCCCCGCAGCCCCTGAGGGCTACGCCACGATCAACCCGTTCATCATCACGCACGGCGCCGAGGAGCTGACCCGGTTCCTCGTCGAGGTATTCGAGGCGGCAGAGCGCCCGGACGCGCGCACCGTGGACGACGACGGGTTGTTGCTTCAGGCAGAGGTCGTTGTCGGTGGGACGACTCTCATGCTCGCCGAGCGCAAGCCCGACTGGCCGTTCACGCCGAGCCTGCTGCAGGTCTACGTCGACGACGTGGAAGCGACCCTGCGCCGAGCGCTCGACCGCGGCAGCCGGCTCATCACCCGGCCGACCGACTTCTTCGGGACGTCGTTCGCGCGCTTCCAGGATCCGAGCGCGAACATCTGGTGGGTCTGGCAGCACGGTGAGATGGCCTGGGACCAGCAGGCCGATGCCGAGTCCTGGACGTCGGACGACGCACCGAGCGAGGACTGGGCCGCCGTCTCACCCGACCTCGCCTACATCCACGACACGCTGCTCGAGGCGATGCAGACGCTGCGCGACCCCCGGAGCTGAGAGCACGATCAGCGAGGGCCCATCGAGGTGTCCGGGGGCGACGAAGGGAGATCCGGCTACGCCACCCGGGTTCCTGGGGCCAGTGTCGTGTACGGCACCCGCAGCCGCCGGATCGCCACCCACAGGCCGAGGCCGCCGAGCGCCAGGTTCGCGGCGAGCCCCCAGGGCCAGATGGGCGCATCGCTGATCTCGCCATCCCGGAAGTCGGCTGCGCTCACCCCGGCGGGGTAGTTGTCGCTCCAGCACTCGTTGCGCTGCGACTCCTCGCCTGCGCGGGCGTAGCGCACGCCCTCCTGGATCGCGCCGAGTGGCCCGATGTCCCAGGCGTTCTCCAACTGAGGCTGCGGCGCGGAGTCGGCGAGCACCACGAACGGGTTGATCGCCAGCAGCCACCAGATGCGCTCGGTGTGCGCCACGGTGCGGGTGGTCTCGGTCCACTCGCACTCGGCGTTGGCGTCGCTCGGGACCACCAGCACATCCACCCGGTCGTCGCTGGTCACCATCGGCATCGATACCGCGAACACGATCAGCGACAGCACCGTCAGCGACACCACGGCCACGTAGGTGAGCACGGTCGATCCGGCCGGGGCCTTCGTCAACGACGAGCAGCCCAGCCCGATCGCACACACCACGCCCAGCAGCAGTGCGAGCACCAGCATCACGAGCAGGAACCCGCCCACCGAGACATGTGCCAGCAGCGCGCCCCACAGCAGGAACGGGAGGCTGATCGCGAGGAACGCCAGGGCCGCCACCCACCCGGCGAGCAGCTTGCCCACCGCGAGCTCCGCCGGCCCGAGCATCGTGACCTGCAGGATCGCCAGGGTGCCGGCGTTGCGGTCCCCGTTGATCGCCGTCGAGGACAACGTAGGTGAGACCACCAGGCCCAACCCCAGCACCAGCAGCAGGATCAGCCCGAACACCCAGCCGTTCCCGGCGCCGCCCCCCGAGCTCATCAGCGGCGGCAGCAGCAGCGAGATGAAGCCGATCAGCGCGAACCAGGCGATCAGCGCGATCTTCCACCGTGTGGACCGCACGCGCTGCCGCAGCTCCAGCCGCAGCACCGTGCGCACGCCCTGCCACGTGAAGGATCGGGCTGCGGTGGTCTCGGGGGCCGTCGTGGTCATCGCCGCTCCGCATCGAGAGTGAGGTAGGCCTGCTCGAGCAGCCCGGCGAGCGGTGCGAGCGAGGCCACGGGGACACCCGCGCCGACGGCCGAGGCGAGCAGGGCGGCAGCCGCCTGGTCGTCGGCGAGCTCCACGAGCGCCGACTCGCCGCCGGTCGGTGCGTCGTCGTCGGGGTAGAGCGTGACCTGGGCGTCGAACGCCCAGTGGCGCAGCGCCTCGCCGTCGAGCACGCGCAGCCGCCACCGGCGGCGGGCCTGGGTGGTCGCCATCAGAGCCTCCGCGCTGACCGTGCGGCCCTTCGACAGGAACACCGCGTCGTCGACCATCTCGTCGAGCTCGGCGAGCACGTGCGAGGAGATCAGCACCGTGACGCCGCCGGCCGCGAGTCGCCGCAGCAGCACGCGCAGGTCCACGCGCGAGCGCGGGTCCAGCCCGGAGGCAGGCTCGTCGAGCAGCAGCACCGGCGGGTAGTTGATCAGCGC
>NZ_JBMDXJ010000052.1:0-6888 GCF_048594945.1 Pseudactinotalea sp.
CGGTGCTGCCGGCTGCTGTGCGCGCACGGGTCAGCGTCGAGGCCGGGATCGCCCAGCCCTGGTACCAGTACCTGGGCGACTCCGGACGAGCGATCTCGCTCGAGCACTTCGGCGCCTCGGCCGATGCCAAGACACTGTTCCGCGAGTTCGGCTTCACGCCCGAGGCCGTGGTGGCCGCGGCGCGGGACTCGATCGCCGCCGCTGGTGGCGACGCACCGGGCCACGCCGCGACTCCCAGCGAGTCGGGCACCGGTGACCAGAAGGCCTGAGAGGAACGCACGATGACGGAGAACACCTCGCACAGCGGCGACGCACTCGCCCGCATCAGCGACGCCGGGGTCTCGGTGTGGCTGGACGACCTCTCCCGCGGGGAGCTGCAGGACGGCACGCTCGCGTCGCTGGTCGCCGAGCGGCACGTGGTCGGTGTGACCACCAATCCGACGATCTTCGCCAAGGCGGTCTCGGAGGGGAACGCCTATGACGCGCAGCTCGGTGAGCTCAGCGCGTCCGGCACCACGGTCGATGACGCGGTTCTGCAGGTGACCACGGACGATGTCCGGACCGCGTGTGACTTGTTCGCGCCGGTCTACGAGGCCACCGGTGGCCAGGATGGTCGGGTCTCGATCGAGGTCGACCCACGCCTGGCGCACGATACCGAGGGCACCATCGCCGCCGCGAGCTGGCTGTGGCGCACCGTGGACCGCCCGAACGTCATGATCAAGATTCCGGCCACGCCCGAGGGGCTACCGGCGATCACCGAGGCGATCGGTGCCGGCATCAGCGTCAACGTGACGCTGATCTTCAGCCTGGACCGGTACCGCGCGGTCGCCCAGGCCTACGTCGACGGGCTTGAGCACGCCGCGTCCCAGGGGATCGACCTCAGCACGATCCGATCGGTGGCGTCGCTGTTCCTGTCCCGCATCGACGCCAAGGTCGACCCGGCGCTCGACGAGATCGGCACCGAGGAGGCTGCGGCCCTACGCGGAACCGCCGCCGTGGCCAACGCCCGGCTCGCGTACGAGATCCACCAGGAAGTGTTCGCGACGCCGCGGTTCGCCTCGCTCGAGGGTGCGCACCCCCAGCGCCCGCTCTGGGCCTCGACCGGCACCAAGGACCCGGCGTACCCGGACACGAAGTACGTCGACGAGCTGGTCACCGCCGGGGTGGTGAACACGATGCCACGGGCCACCCTCGAGGCCGTCGCGGACCACTCGGAGGCGACAGGCGCCGACGTGGTGCAGGGCAGCTACGACCAGGCCCGCGAGCAGCTGGACACGATCACGAGGATCGGGGTGCCGTTCGAGCAGATCCTCGCCGACCTCGAGACGGCAGGCGTGGCCTCCTTCGAGAAGAGCTGGGCCGAGCTGCTCGACACCGTGAGCGACGGACTCCGTGGACAGGTGGACTGATGCCCGCACGCATCGCTGAAGGCGTCAACCCGCTGCGGCTGCCCGGCGACCGGCGCCTCCCCCGGATCGCCGGACCCTCCGGTCTGGTGATCTTCGGCGTCACGGGTGACCTCGCTCGCCGCAAGCTGATGCCCGCGGTCTACGACCTCGCGAACAGAGGACTGCTCCCACCCGGATTCGCGCTGGTCGGTTTCGCACGGCGCGACTGGCAGGACCAGGACTTCCGCGCGATCGTGCGCAAGGCCGTCAAGGAGAACGCCCGCACGCCGTTCGACGAGAAGGTATGGGACCAGCTGTCCGAGGGGATCCGGTTCGTCTCGGGCACCTTCGACGATGACAAGGCCTTCCAACGGCTCGCCCGCACCGTGACGAAGCTGGACGAGGAGCGAGGAACCGGCGGCAACCACGCGTTCTACCTCTCGATCCCGCCCGGGCAGTTCCCGCTCGTGTGCACCCAGCTCGCCAAGGTCGGGCTGTCGGCACCGCACGAGGGCAACTGGCGCCGCGTGGTCATCGAGAAGCCGTTCGGCCACGATCTGGAGTCGGCACAGGAGCTCGACCGTGTGGTGTCCGAGGTGTTCCCGCCGGACTCGGTGTTCCGCATCGACCACTACCTGGGCAAGGAGACCGTACAGAACCTGTTGGCCCTCCGGTTCGCGAACCAGATGTTCGAGCCGATCTGGAACGCCAACTACGTGGACCACGTGCAGATCACGATGGCCGAGGACATCGGCATCGGCTCGCGCGCGGGCTACTACGACGGTATCGGCGCGGCTCGCGACGTGATCCAGAACCACCTGCTGCAGCTGCTGGCGCTGACGGCCATGGAGGAACCGGCCTCGTTCGAGGCTGGCGCCTTGCGGGACGAGAAGGAGAAGGTGCTCTCCGCCGTCCGACTCCCCCGCGACCTGGGCCGACACACCGCCCGCGGCCAGTACACGGCCGGCTGGCAGGGCGGCGAGGAGGTGATCGGCTTCCTCGACGAGGACGGCATGGACCCGTCGTCACGCACCGAGTCCTATGCAGCGATCCGGGTGGACATCGACAACCGGCGCTGGGCGGGCGTGCCGTTCTACCTGCGTACCGGCAAGCGCCTGGGACGCCGCGTCACCGAGATCGCGGTGGTGTTCAAGCGAGCACCGCATCTGCCGTTCGACCTGCAGGACACTCAGGAGCTCGGCCACAACGCCATCGTCATCCGGGTGCAGCCAGACGAGGGCGTGACGATCCGGTTCGGCTCCAAGGTGCCGGGCACCGCGATGGAGGTGCGCGACGTCACGATGGACTTCGGGTACGGCCACGCCTTCACCGAGTCCTCCCCCGAGGCGTACGAACGGCTGATCCTCGACGTGCTGCTCGGCGACCCGCCGCTGTTCCCGCGCCAGCGCGAGGTCGAGCTGTCCTGGGAGATCCTCGACCCGGTGCTGGACTACTGGGAGCGACGCGGCAAGCCGGACCCGTACCGGCCCGGCAGCTGGGGTCCCGACTCGGCGGACGAGATGCTGGCACGCGACGGACGTACCTGGAGGCGACCGTGAAGATCTCCCTCGCTGACACGACGGCCTCGGCTGTCGCGAGCAAGCTCGTGGACCTCCGTGAGGAGGGTGGAGCGGTAGCGCTCGGTCGCGTGCTCACACTGATCGTCGTCGCTGACGGCGCCGACATCGAGACGGCCATCGCGGCCGCGAACGTCGCGAGCATGGAGCACCCCTGCCGTGTCATCGTGATCAAGCCGGGTGACGGCCGCAGGGCGGCCGGACTCGACGCCGAGATCAGGGTGGGCGCCGATGCCGGGGCGAGCGACGTCGTCGTGCTCGAGCCTCGGGGACCGGGCCGCAACGAGGTCGACACGTTGGTGACCCCGTTGCTGCTCCCGGACGCCCCGATCGTGGTGTGGTGGCCGAAGGATCCACCGGCAGACCTGGGCGCCGACCTGCTCGGGAAGATGGCCCAGCGCCGGATCTCCGACGTGGGCGAGTGCGGCAACGCGATCGAGCTGCTGCGCCTGCTCGCGGACGCCTACACCCCCGGGGACACCGACCTGAGCTGGGCACGCACCACCCTCTGGCGCGGTGTGGTGGCTGCTGCTCTCGACGAGCGCCCCTACGACAGCGTGCGTGAGGTGCGCGTGTACGGCAGCAAGAACCGCCCCTCGGCGCACCTGTTCGCGGGGTGGCTCGCGTACGCGCTCAAGATCCCGGTCACGCTCGAGCATGTGCCGGGCTCGTCGGCGGTGGACGGGATCGACCTCGTCCGCCGCAGCGGCACGATCACGATGCGCAGGCCCGTGGGCAGCGCCGTGGTCACGATCGAGCACCCGGATCAACCCGAGCGCCGCATCGCGATGGCGAAGCGCCCACTCGAGGACTGCCTGATGGAGGATCTGCGCCGGCTCGACCCGGACGAGACCTACCAGCTGGCTCTCGTCAAGGGGCTGCCGAAGGTGACGGTGGAAGGGTGAGCAACGAGCGCGCCGTGATCGTCCACCCGGATGCCGACGCCGTTGCGCGGGCCACGGCGGCTCGGCTGCTGCTCGCTCTGCTCGATGCCCAATCGGTGCGCCCGGCGGTGCATGTCGCGCTCACAGGCGGCACGGTCGGTACAAAGACACTGGCGGAGGTCGCGGAGTCGCCCTTGCTGGACCTCGTGGACTGGTCCGGCGTACACCTCTGGTGGGGCGACGACCGGTTCGTGCCGACCGGCGACGGCGACCGCAATGCCACGCAGGCCCACCAGGCGTTGATCGACGGCCTCCCGATCCCTGCGGGCAACGTGCATGCACTGCCGGCGTCCGACGAGGCAGCAGACCTGGACTACGCCGTGACGGTCGCGCGTGCCGAGCTCTCCTCGTGGGCTCCCGACGGCGGCTCGCACCCGGTCTTCGACGTCACGCTGCTCGGGGTGGGTCCCGATGGCCATGTGGCCTCGCTGTTCCCGGGCAAGCCGACACTGCAGGTGCACGACGCCGCCGCCGTGGGCGAGCCCGACTCCCCCAAGCCGCCACCGGCTCGGATCTCGCTCACCCTGCCGGTTCTCAACGACTCCCGTCAGGTGTGGTTCGTGGTCGCGGGTGCAGACAAGCGCGATGCCGTCGACGACGTGCTCCGTGGCGGCTCTGACCTTCCCGCGGCCAAGGTGAGCGGGAGCGACGTGACGCTGTGGCTGCTCGACGCCGCCGCGGCGGGCAGCCCCGCACCCTGAGACCACGGCCGACTGCGCCTCCGATCAGGAGCGCGGCGGCGGCACGAGGTGGAGCGAGAGGGTGGCGAGTCTGCCCTGGGCATCCCAGGCGGCGGTGATTCGCGAGCCGCGCGCATCGCTGATCTCCAGCGTCGAGTCATGCTCACGTACCGGAAAGTTCCCGTGCCGGGCGAGTCCGAGCAGGGAGGCTCGTTGATCTGTGGTCGTCGAGGTGTCAAGGGCGCTGGTCAGCCCGGCTCCGTCGCGCGCCAGGTCCACGGGCCGCAGCCCGACCCCTTCGAGCAGGAAGACGATCCTGCTGCCGCCACCCGAGGGAACCGAGTAGTACGGGGTCTCGCCGGTCGCCTCCACGGCCGCGGCGGCGATGACGTGGGCGAGGTTGGCGACGTCGGCGCCGAGCTCCTCACCGGTGGCGTCGGTCTGGAACGGGACCTCGGGCGCGGTCAGGTCGGCGATTCCGTGCTGCTCCCCGAGGGCGCGAAGCCGCTCGGCCGCACCTCGATGCACGGCCTGCGGATGCGCCCAGCCCCACAGGATCGAGCGTGGACCGGGTGCGATGCTCGCGACGAGGTGCGCGCGTGCCTCGATGATCCTGCTCCCGTCGGCCGCCGACGTGAACCAGACCCGCCCCGCAGGGAGATCGGCGTCCCACCTGAACTCGCCGAGCTCGGCTTCCAGGCGTTCCTGCAGCCGTCGCTGACCGATCGTGGCGTACAGCGCACCGTGATCGGCGACCGACTGAATCCCTGCAGGCGTCAGCACCCTGTCAGCCTACGGCGAGGTGCGCGCTCAGCCGCCGCGGCGGGCGCGAAGCGCGGCCAGCGCCTCGTCCAGGAGTGCGGCGCCATCCTCGTCGGAGCGACGCTCCTTCACGTAGGCCAGGTGAGTCTTGTACGGCTCGTTCTTGGGCGGCGAGGGAGGGTTGTCCTTGTCCTGGCCGGCCGGGAGCCCGCATCGGGGGCAGTCCCACGTCTCGGGGACGACCATGCCGGGCTCCTCCGAGAAGCTCGGCCGCGTCTGATGACCCGCGGAGCACCAGTAGGAGACCCACACCCGAGGTGCGGCCTCGCCGCGCTCGGCCTCGCCCATCGGTCCCGCACCGACACGAGATCCCCGGATCGCACTTCCACCTGCCACGACTGAACCGCTTCCCTGTCGACGCTGCGAATGAACTACAGGCTGACGCGCTGGACCAGACCCAGCAGCACGATGACGACCGTCCAGACCACCGCGGTCCCCACGGTGATCCGGTTGAGGTTGCGCTCAGCCACACCGGAGCTTCCGATGCTGGCGGACAGCCCACCGCCGAACATGTCGGAGAGGCCACCGCCCTTCCCCTTGTGCATGAGGATCGTCATGATCAGCAGCAGGCTGGTGATCACCAGCAGCACCTGCAGAACGATGGTCAGCGCGCCCACGCGCAACTCCTTACTGACAAACCCATGCCGACGAAACCCGGGGACCGGACGAGTTTACCCCGACTCAGAGACCCACCTGGTGCGACTGGTAACGAACGATCGAGCCGAACTCCTCGGCGTCCAGGCTCGCACCGCCGACCAGCGCGCCGTCGACGTCGGCCTGCGCCATGATCGATGCCACGTTGCCCGACTTCACCGAGCCGCCGTAGAGCACCCGAACCTGGTTCGCCACCTCGGCGCCGTACAGCTCGCCGAGCTTGCCACGGATCGCGCCGCAGACCTCTTGGGCGTCCTCGGGTGTGGCGACCTCACCGGTGCCGATCGCCCAGACGGGCTCGTACGCGACCACGCAGCGCGCGGCCTGCTCGGCCTCGATGCCGGCGAACGCGCCCTCGACCTGCGCGAGCGTATAGGAGACCTGCTCCCCCGCCTTGCGCACATCGAGGCCCTCGCCCACGCAGATGATCGGGGTCAGGTCCGCGCCGAGCGCTGCCTTCGACTTCGCCGAGACCAGCGCATCGTCTTCGGCGTGGTATTCGCGGCGCTCGCTGTGACCCACGACGACGTAGCTCACCCCGAGCCGGGACAGCATCGCCGCCGAGATCTCACCGGTGTACGCGCCACTGGCGTGCGCGGAGATGTCCTGGGAGCCGTAACGGATCTCCAGCTTGTCGGCGTCGACCAGCGTCTGCACCGAGCGCAGGTCGGTGAACGGCGGAACCACGACGACCTCGACCGAGGCGTAGTCGTGCTTGGCGTCCTTGAGCCCCCACGCCAGCTTCTGCACCAGGTGCGTCGCCTGCAGGTGGTCGAGGTTCATCTTCCAGTTGCCCGCCATCAGGGGCGTCCGGCCGTGCGTG
>NZ_JBMDXJ010000520.1:0-6020 GCF_048594945.1 Pseudactinotalea sp.
CGTCCTCGGTGTTGACGGCCTTGCCGATCACATAGGAGGAGCCGGAGCCCGAGAAGAAGTCGTGGTTCTCGTCGGCATTCGGGGACAGCGCGGACAGGATGGCCGGGTTGACGTTGGTCTGGTCCTTCGGGAACAGGCCCTCGTAGCCGAGGTTCATCAGCGCCTTGTTGGCGTTGTACCGCAGGAACGCCTTGACGTCCTCGGTCAGACCGAGCGGGTCGTACAGGTCCTCGGTGTACTGCTCCTCGTTCTCGTACAGCTCGAAGAGCAGGTCGAAGGTGTAGTCCTTGAGCTCCTGACGGCGCTCGGGCGAGGCCTTCTCCAGCGCCTTCTGGTACTTGTAGCCGATGTAGTAGCCGTGCACGGCCTCGTCGCGGATGATCAGCCGGATCAGGTCCGCGGTGTTGGTGAGCTTGGCGGGGCTGGACCAGTACATCGGGGCTTAGAAGCCCGAGTAGAACAGGAACGACTCCAGCATCGTGGAGGCGACCTTGCGCTTCTCCGGGTCGTCGCCGCGGTAGTAGTCGAGGACGATCCGCGCCTTCTCCTGCAGGTTGGCGTTCTCCTCGCTCCAGCGGAACGCCTCGTCGATCTCGGCGGTGGAGATCAGCGTGGAGAAGATCGAGGAGTAGCTCTTGGCGTGCACCGACTCCATGAACGCGATGTTGGTGTACACCGCCTCCTCGTGCGGCGTGATCGCGTCCGGGATCAGGCTGACGGCGCCCACCGTGCCCTGGATCGTGTCGAGCATCGTCAGACCCGTGAACACACGCGTGGTCATCCGCTGCTCCTCCTCACGGAGGGTGTGCCAGGACTGGATGTCGTTGCTCAGCGGCACCTTCTCGGGGAGCCAGAAGTTGTTGACGAGGCGGTTCCAGACCTCGACATCCTTCTCGTCCTCGATCCGGTTCCAGTTGATCGCCGACACCCGGCTGACCAGCTTCGGCTTGTCGCCGTGCGCTGCACTCACTGCGGTCATCTCATCGTTCCTTCGTCGTGCTGTCGTCTCAGTGGTGGCGTTGCGTCACAGCATGCAGCTGACGCAGCCCTCCACCTCAGTGCCCTCGAGCGCCAGCTGGCGGAGGCGGATGTAGTAGAGCGTCTTGATGCCCTTGCGCCACGCGTAGATCTGCGCCTTGTTGAGGTCGCGGGTGGTGATCGTGTCCTTGAAGAACAGCGTCAGGCTCAGCCCCTGGTCCACGTGCTGCGTGGCCGCGGCGTAGGTGTCGATGATCTTCTCGTAGCCGATCTCGTACGCGTCCTGGAAGTACTCCAGGTTGTCGTTCGTCATGAACGGCGCCGGGTAGTAGACGCGGCCGATCTTGCCTTCCTTACGGATCTCGATCTTGCTCGCCACCGGGTGGATCGAGGAGGTCGAGTTGTTGATGTAGGAGATCGACCCGGTCGGCGGGACCGCCTGCAGGTTCTGGTTGTAGATGCCGTACTCCATCACGGACGCCTTCAGCTCGCGCCAGTCCTCCTGCGTGGGGATGTGCACGCCTGCATCGGCGAACAGCTGCCCGATCCGCTCGGTCGCCGGCTCCCACGTCTGCTCCGTGTACTTGTCGAAGTACTCGCCGCTGGCGTAGGTGCTGCGCTCGAAGCCACCGAATGCACGGCCACGCTCGATCGCGAGCTTGTTGGACTCGGTGAGGGCGTGGAACAGCACGGTGTAGAAGTAGATGTTGGTGAAGTCGATGCCCTCCTCGGACCCGTAGTGGATCCGCTCGCGGGCGAGGTAGCCGTGCAGGTTCATCTGGCCGAGGCCGATGGCGTGGCTGTCGTTGTTGCCCTGCTCGATGCTCGGCACCGACCAGATGTGGGTCTGGTCGCTGACGGCGGTGAGCGCGCGGATCGCGGTGCCCACGGTCTTGCCGAGGTCGGGTGAGTCCATCGACAGCGCGATGTTCATCGAGCCGAGGTTGCAGGAGATGTCCTTGCCCACGTGGTTGTAGGACAGGTCCTCGTTGTACGTCGAGGCGGTCGAGACCTGCAGGATCTCGCTGCACAGGTTCGAGTGGGTGATCTTGCCGTCGACCGGGTTCGCCCGGTTCACGGTGTCCTCGAACATGATGTACGGGTAGCCGGACTCGAACTGGATCTCGGCGAGCGTGGTGAAGAACTCACGTGCCTTGATCTTCTTCTTCTTGATCCGGCCGTCGTCGACCATCTCGCGGTACTTCTCGGAGACGTTGACCTCGGCGAACGGGACCCCGTAGACGCGCTCCACGTCGTACGGCGAGAACAGGTACATGTCCTCGTTGTTCTTCGCGAGCTCGAAGGTGATGTCGGGGATCACCACACCGAGGGAGAGGGTCTTGATGCGGATCTTCTCGTCGGCGTTCTCACGCTTGGTGTCGAGGAACCGCATGATGTCGGGGTGGTGGGCGTGCAGATACACCGCACCCGCACCCTGGCGTGCGCCGAGCTGGTTGGCGTAGGAGAAGGAGTCCTCCAGCAGCTTCATCACCGGGATCACGCCGGAGCTCTGGTTCTCGATCTTCTTGATCGGGGCGCCGTGCTCGCGGATGTTGCTCAGCAGCAGCGCCACCCCGCCGCCGCGCTTCGACAGCTGCAGCGCGGAGTTGATCGCCCGCGCGATCGACTCCATGTTGTCCTCGATCCGCAGCAGGAAGCAGGAGACGGGCTCGCCGCGCTGCTTCTTGCCGGAGTTGAGGAAGGTGGGCGTGGCAGGCTGGAACCGGCCGGAGACGATCTCGTCGACCATCGTCAGCGCGAACTGCTCGTCGCCATCGGCAAGCGTGAGCGCGACCATCACCACGCGGTCCTCGAAGCGCTCCAGGTAGCGCTTGCCGTCGAAGGTCTTCAGCGTGTACGAGGTGTAGTACTTGAAGGCTCCCAGGAAGGTCTGGAAGCGGAACTTCTTGGCGTACGCGTGGTCGAAGATGTGCTGCAGGAACTCGAAGGAGTACTTGTCGAGCACCTCGGCCTCGTAGTACCCCTCCTCGAGGAGGTAGTCGAGCTTCTCCCGCAGGTTGTGGAAGAACACCGTGTTCTGGTTGACGTGCTGGAGGAAGTAGGCGCGCGCCGCCTCGCGGTCGCGTTCGAACTGGATCTCGCCGTTCGGGCCGTACAGGTTGAGGAGCGCGTTGAGGGCGTGATAATCCATCTCCCCTTGCGCGGCCGATGCCTCGATGGTCTCCACGTCGGTCAGGGTTGCTGCCACAGTTGTTCAATCCCCTCTCGGACGCTCGCCACGTCCTCGGTTGTTCCTAGTAGCTCGAACTTGTACAGGTGGGGCACGCCGCACTTGCGGGCGATGATGTCGCCGGCGATGCAGTACGCGGCCCCGAAGTTGGTGTTCCCCGCCGAGACCACGCCGCGCAGCATCGAGCGGTTGCGTTCGTCGTTGAGGAACTTGATGACCTGCTTGGGCACCGCGCCGTGGCCGTTGCCGCCGCCGTAGGTGGGCACGAACAGCACGTAGGGCTTGGTCACGAGCAGGTGCGGGTCGGCGGGTCGCAGCGGGATCCGCTGCGCCGGCACGCCGAGCCGGTCCACGAACCGCTTCGTGTTCTCCGAGACGGAGGAGAAGTACACGACCGCCAGGCTCATCGTGATCCGCTCCCTTCGTGCGTCTCGGTGCCGGTGTTGCTACGAACCGGGGCCCGTTCTCGGGCCCCGGCTCGCAGGGTCTGTGGTGATGTCAGCCATCGCTGCCCGACGGCGGGAGGAGCCTGGGTCAGGCGATGGCCGCGGTGGTCTGTGCTCCCTGGAGGAGGGCCTTGATGCGGTCCGGCCGGAAGCCCGACCAGTGGTCGCCATCGGCGAACACGACCGGCGCCTGCTGGTAACCGAGCGCCTTGACCGACTCGAGCGCCTCGGCATCGGTGCTGATGTCGACGACGGTGTACTCCAGGCCGTGCTTGTTGAGCGCACGATACGTGGCGTCGCACTGCACACAGGCCGGCTTGCTGAAGACGGTGATGGTCACGATGTCCCCTCCCTCGCTACGGATCCCCGCAGCATCCTGACTGTCCGTGGCCACCCCAGCTCCGGGGAACCACCTCGGTGTAACTACATCCATGTCATTCGTCGGCGCTTGTGCTCCGCCCGACCTCGTCAACGCTACACCTAGTGGCCGACAAAGCGCGAGACCCACAGATGTTGTGTCCGGCGTGTCGGCCTCGCGCGTGTCATCCACACCCCGACGGCGTGTCGATGTGCACGATCGGGGCTGTCCTGTGGGTGGCGCGGCCACAGCTGTGGACAGCGCTGTGGGCAGCGGGACGGCTGTGGCGTACGGTCCACACGAGGCCGCTGTGGGCACCGCCGGGACCGCCGAGAAGTTCAACCCTCCCTGCACAGGCTGTCCACCTGTCCACAGCCTCTGGCAGCCTGGTGCGATGCCCGCGCCGAGCGAGATCGTCACGCACAAGCCGACTCGACCGCCACCCGGCCACTCCTCGTTCGTGCCGGGCAAGGCACCACAGCGGGACATCCTCCTCGTCCCGTACGACCCGCGGTGGCCGGCGACGTACCGCCTGCTGGCCGACCGGGTGCGCGATGCCCTGGGCGTCCGGGTGCTGGCCCTCGACCACATCGGGTCGACCGCGGTTCCCGGTCTCGCGGCCAAGCCCGTGATCGACCTCACGCTGGTCGTCGCCGACCCGTCCGAGGAGGCCGCGTGGCTGACCGATCTGGAGACGGCGGGCTTCGAGCTGGTGGTCCGCGAGACCTGGTGGCAACAGCACCGTGCGCTGGTGCACCCTGAGCCGCGGGCCAACCTGCACGTCTTCGGACCCGATGCCGCCGAGCCCGTTCGGCAGCGGCTGTTCCGGGACTGGTTGCGGACGAATCCCGACGACCTCGCCCGCTACCAGGACGCCAAGCTGGCCGCCGCGGAGGCAGCGAACGCCGCGGGCGAGCACGTCATGCAGTACAACGCCCGCAAGGAGCAGGTGATCCACGACATCTACGACCGCGCGTTCCGCGCGGCCGGGCTGCTCTGACCGGGTCGACCGGCCGAGGTGGTACCGCAGGCAGCACCACCTCGGCGGGCCGTGCGGCTACGTGCGCGGCTTGGCGCGCAGCTCGGCGAGCCGAGCGCGGTAGTCCTCCGCGGTGATCTCGCCCTGCGCGAACCTCTCGGCGAGCACGCGCTCGCCCGCTCGTGTGCCGGCCAGCGCCTCCCGGCGCCTCCGACCGAGAACCACGGCCGTGAGCACGCCACCGATCGCGAGCAGCCAGAAGAGCGGGAAGAGCAGGAATGGGAAGGGCGGGCCATATCCGCCGTGCCACGGTCCGTCGGCCAGGACCTGTCCGATGATCTCCATGGGAGAGCCTCCTTCGTGTTGAGTGGACCGCTCCAGCCTGTGCTGGGCACGAGTCCGCGGCGTCCGCTGGGGCGCGTGACTTCACCTACGCCGCGCGACGTAGGCGCCCCCACGGCTTGGTGACCGCCAGCACCGTCGCCAGCAGGAGCATCGTGAGCGAGACCGTGGGCGGGAACACCAGCAGCGACAGGTCGGCGCTGGTGCTGCCCTCCGCGACAAGCTCGGCGCCGGCCACGCCCACACCGCTCATGCCCGGCCGCAGCACCATGAAGATCAGCACCACCATCACCACGTTCAGCACGAGCTTGACGGCGACCCACCAGTAGCGCACCAGCCCCCACCTGGTGGCGAGCCCGAGCAGCACGCCGCTCGTCAGGGTGGCCAGCGCCGCGACCGCCATCGGGACGAAGATGAACGTCGCCAGGGCCTGGTAGGCAAGGCCTCGCAGAGCGGGGTCGGTGGCGAGTGCTCCGGTGCCGACCAGCACAGCGACGAGCACGTCGATGCCGATCCACGCCGACGCGGCGACGATGTGCACGATCAAGACGATGCTGCGCGAACGTCGTCCCAGCCGCGGGCGCGACACACGTGAACGAGCGAGCTGGTGTGACCCTGTGCGGGCTTCTGTGACCATGCCTCCACGGTCGCGGCGGCGGCCGCGGCGGTCATCCGCCCCGGTGCGACAACGCGACTACGTCGAGCGACGTAGGGCGAGAGCCGCCT
>NZ_JBMDXJ010000521.1:0-24501 GCF_048594945.1 Pseudactinotalea sp.
CCGCGCACGGGGGGCCGGGGTCGGCCGCTTATGGACGCGGCCGCGCGGTGGAACGCAGCGTGCGCGGCACCCCACCGGGGGGGCCGTCGTGGTGCCCGCGGGCCACCACGGCGGCATCGTCGTGTCCGGCGGGAGCCTGACAGCCGCAGTCCGGGTGCACCGCCCACTCCCGGTAGCGGGGCAGCGGGTACGTCGCGCTGACCTCCAGGGACGTGCCCGCCACGAGCACTCCGCGACCATCGGCGACCGCAAGCACCTGGTGCGCCGCGAGCGAAGCGGCGAACCACCCGAGCGCCGTCTCCACTCCCTCGGGCGGGCGTGTCGTGACCTGGGTGGCGACGGCCGGCCAGCGAGGGTCGTCATCGCAGTGGTGCAGGTCGAGGCAGCGCAGGCACGGGCCTTCGCCCGGCCGCACGAGCGGGCCGACCACGACGTCGAGCTCGCGCACCAGCACCGGCAGGTGCGGCACGTCCTCACGCATCAGAGGCCGCACACGCACCGCGTCCACCGCGCCGTGCTCCACCAGCACCACCAGATCCGGTCGGGTGCCCGGCGGTGCGGTCAGGGCGGTCATCGGTGACGCCGACCGCAGCAGCGCGAACGCGACGTCCTCCCGCCGCCGCGACAGGTCCTGCGCACGGTAGGCGCCCACGCCGAGATCGTCGATCGTCACGGCCCGCGAGTCCTCGAGCAGCAGCCTGCCGGTACCCGCCTGGGCCAGGATCTGCGCGATCCGCAGGCCGAGCTGGTCGAGCCCGCGTATCTCCACGGTGGCGGCGCTGCGCTGCGCGCTGCGGTCGTGGCCCGCCACGGCGGCGAGGTGCCAATACCGATCGTCGGCGGCGTCGGAGAGCGGCGCCCCTCGGACGAGGTAGCCGAGGTCATCGAGACGGTCGAGCAGGGCGCGCACCGGTGCCCGCCCGACCCCGAGGTCGCGTGCGTAGGAGTTGAGCTCTGGCTCGCCGCGGAGCCGGGGCAGCTGCTCCAGCAGGCTCTGATCGACCGGGTCCAGATCATCGAGAACGACGGCGCAGCGCGGGTCGATCCCGATCTGTGAGCTCCCAGGTGCTCGCCAGAGGACCCGCACGCCGGGTCGGAGATATCGCGCCGCTGCCATCGTGGGAGCGTGGCACGGCGGAGGCCGCCGAGGCGACCCCCTCGAGTCGACCTGTGGATGACGCGCCGAACCCGGCCCACCTGTGGATGGACGCATTGGCATGTCGGACGCCGCTGCGATACTCACGGCATGTCCAGCCCCCGCCCCGAGATCGACATACCGGTCGAGGTGCGCCGAAGCGCGCGCAGGAAGCGCACGGTGTCGGCGTTCCGTGAGAACGGGCGTCTGATCGTGGCGATCCCCGCCCGTTTCACCCGCGCCGAGGAAGAGCACTGGGTTGCCGAGATGAGCAAGCGGGTGACCGCGAAGCAGCAGGGTCGGCGGCCCAGCGACGCCGATCTCGCGGCCCGCGCCGACCGGCTTGCCGCCGCCTACCTCCCGCCGGCCGTGCGTCCCAGCTCCGTCGCATGGGTGACCAACCAGGGCCGCCGCTGGGGCTCATGCACCCCGGCCCACCGCACCATCCGGATCTCGCACCGGCTGCGCGACATGCCCGACTGGGTGCTCGACTACGTGCTGATGCACGAGCTCGCGCACCTCGTGGTGAGCGGCCACGGGCACGATTTCTGGGACATCGTGAATCAGTACCCACAGACCGAACGCGCCCGTGGATTCCTGCACGGTGTGTCCCACCGCGACGCGGAGGGCGAGCTCGACGAGCCCGAGTTCGACTGAGCCCTCAGGGAGCGGTCGGCGTCGGGTCCTCGGGTTCGTCGGGGGCTTCGGGGTTCTCGCGAGGGGCGTCGTCTCCGCCGGTGTCGCTGAGGATCGCCTCGAGCGCCGCGTCCAGGTCGGCGCTGATGTCGTCATCCTCGGCGCGGCGGTCGCCGAACAGCTCGGGCTGGTCCAGGTCCTCGGCCGTGGGGAACAGGTCGAGCTGCGACCACAGGGCGTCCCGTCCGCTGACACCACGCTCGCGCGCAATGATCGCCCACAGGCGCGCGGCGTCTCGGGCGCGGCGCGGGCGCAGCTCCAGCCCCACGAGCTGGCGGAACGTGTCCTCGGCCTGACCAGCGGCCGCGCGGCTCAGCCGCAGCATCTCCCGCATCGGCACCGCGTGCGGCAGGTGCGGCGCCACTGCCGCGGCCGTGACCTCCTCCACCCAGCCCTCGACGAGTGCGAGCGCCGTCTCGAGCCGCACCAGGGCTCGTTCTTGGTCAGGTGTGCGCTGCGGCGAGAAGATGCCCTGTCCGAGTGCGCTGCGCAGCTGCTCGACGTCGGTGGGGTCGATCGAGCGGACCGCCTCCTCCATCTGCTCGGCATCGATCTCGACGCCTCGCGCGTAGGCGTCGACCGCACCCAGCAGGTGAGCGCGCAACCACGGCACGTGCGTGAACAGCCGCGCGGTGGCGGCCTCGCGGACCGCGAGGAAGTGCCACACCTCGTCGGGCTCGGCGTCGAGGCCCTCGGCGAACGCCTCGACGTTCGCCGGCACCAGCAGCAGGTCGCTGCCGCTCAGCAGCGGCAGCCCGATATCGGTGCCGCCGAACACCTCGCGCGCGAGCGTGCCCGCGCCCTGACCGACCTGCATGGCGAAGCCCAACCGGCCGAGCTTGGTGATCAGTCGCGGCAGGTCCATGCCGCCCGGCAGCGCACCCATCTCCTCGGGCAGCTCACCGCCGAGCTGATCGTCGAGCACACCGGCCAACGCCTGCGCCACGGACACGCCGATCGGGTCGGCGACGGCGCGCCACGTCGGCAACGTCCGCTCCACCCAGTCGGCGCGCGAGGCCGCCACGTGCTCGCCGCCCGCCGGCGGCAGCTCGGTCGCCGCATCCAGCCACAGGTCCGCGACCGTGAGCACTGCACGCACCTTGGTCGCCTGCGCGGCAGTCACGGCCGGGTCGCCCCCGCTGTGCGCAACCTGACGCGCGACGTCATGGGCGAACCGCCAATCGGACTCGCCACCATCATCAGAGCTGAGGATGCGCTGCATCTGCTGCATCGCGGCCGCGAGCGCCTGCGGGTTCTGGGCGACACCGGAAGCCTTGGCCCACTCGGCCGGGTCCGCGCCGCTCGCCTCCAGCGCACGCATCGCCTCGTCGGCGCCATCCGGGCCCAGCACCGACTCGAGCATCTGCCGCCACTGCTCGCGCTCATCCATGCCCCGACGGTACGCGGCGGCGCCCGGCACCGCCCGCGGGGTTCGCTCAGGGCGCACGAACCAGGATGAACCGGGGGCGGACCCGCGGTCCGGGACTCCGCCGTCGTCGGTGAGAATGGTCCGCATGGCATCACGGCTCCGGACCCGACTGAGCGAGTGGGGCGTGACCCCCCGCCTGATCACGATGTCGGCGTCGGCGCTCGCGGTCTTCGCGCTGCTGCTGACGATGATGACGGTGCCGGTGCCGTACGGGGTCCAGGCGCCGGGGCCGATCGTCGACACGTTGGGCGACGTGAACGACGTCGAGCTGATCAGTGTCGAGGGCGTCGAAACCTACGAGACCTCGGGTGACCTGTTTCTCACCACCGTGACGACGGCGGGAGGTCCCGGCTATCTCGTGGACGCCGGCGCGGTCATCAAGGGATGGGTCTCACCCAGCACTCGAGTGGCACCGGTCGAGGTGTTCTTCGACACCAGCCAGACGCAGGAGGAGATCGACAACGCCTCCTCGCAACAGATGCTCACGTCACAGCAGAACGCGACCGTCGCGGCGCTCACCGAGCTCGGCTACGACGTACCCGCCGTGCTGACCATCGTGGGCACCCAGCCGGGGTCCGGTTCCGACGGCGTGGTCGAGAACGGCGACGTCATCACGGGCATCGAGACCGAGGCCGGCACCATCGACGTCGTGACCTTCGCCGACCTCGACGGCGCGCTGGCGGCGACCTCACCGGGAACCACGGAGCAGCTGCAGGTCGATCGTGACGGCGAGGAGACCGGGCTGCCGATCGTCACGGGCGACGACGGGACGGGACGCAGCGTGCTCGGCGTGTTCCTGTCCGGTGAGTTCGACTACCCGGTCGACGTGCACATCCAGATCGACAACATCGGCGGTCCGAGCGCCGGCACGATGTTCGCGCTGGGGATCATCGACAAGCTGACACCGGGCGAGCTGACGGGCGGGCATTCGATCGCCGGCACCGGGACCATCAGTCTCGGGGGACTGGTCGGCCCGATCGGCGGCATCCGCCAGAAGATGGCCGGCGCGCTGGCCGGGGGAGCCGAGTACTTCCTGGCACCGCTCTCCAACTGCGAGGAGGTCGTCGGTCACGTGCCCAGCGGACTGCAGGTGGTCAGCGTGAGCACGCTGGAGCAGGCGCGCTCCGCCGTCGAGAAGATCGCGGCGGGAGATGGCGCCGACCTGCCGACCTGCTGACGCCGCTCACGCCAGGGTGGCGGTGAGCGCCTCCACCAGCCCAGGCACGGCGTCGGGGGCGCCACCGACGTTGTCGTCGCTGTCGTGCGCACGGCTGCGCAGCGCGCACCAGGACTCCCCGGTGCGCAGCACCCCGGCCGCGATCCGCACGTCCTGACGCTGCGGGTGCGCCATCAGCTCCTCGATCGACATCTCGTCCGCGGCTTCCGCTGCCTCGGGTGGGACCACGATCCGCTCGACCACCACGGCGGCGCCATGCACCGACTCCGGCCAGGCGAGCTGGGCGAGCAGCTGCTCGAGGTCGGCCGAGGCCGGCAGACCTTCCTGCTCGATCGAGGTGAGGTGGTTCGGGTCGGTCTGTGCGAGCGCCAGCGCATCAGCGGGGAGCTGACCGGCGAGCTCCGGCGTCTGCGCGAGCGCCTCCGCGGTCCGGACCAGCGCAAACACTGCCGTGGGGGCGTCCCAGCCGCCGCGCGAGACGTGCCGTTCGATGTCGATGACCGCCAGCCTGAGGGCATCGTGGCGGGCCGGGTCGGGGGCGTTGTCGAGATCCATCCGTCTCATCGTGGCAGTCCCTGCCGGATGTGGGAAACTTCCGGGGCGGCTTGCGCGTTGTTCCAGCAGGAGTGACGTCGCTCGCTCGCCCTGCCCACCGCCGCGTCCCGCGGTGCTCTCTCCCCCCGAGGTGATCTGTATCTCTGCCGAACGACGCCCGGCCGGTGGCCGCCGCGGCGCCCTGTTGCCCACGCTGCTCATCCTCGGCGCCATCGTGGTGCTGTTCTTCGTGTTCTCACGGTTCTGGACGGAATGGCTGTGGTTCTCCCAGGTGGGATTCACCGAGGTGCTGCGCACGCAGTGGCTGAGCCGCGCCGGGCTGTTCCTCGTGGGCGGTGCGGTGATGGGTGCTGCGATCTGGGTGAACCTGCGGCTCGCCTACCGGCACCGGCCGATGTATGTGCCGACGACGCCGCAGCAGCGAGACTTGGATCGGTACCGGGAGGCGTTCGAGCCGCTGCGTCGCGTGGTGTTCATCGCGGCGCCGCTCGTGGCCGCCTTCTTCGCCGGTTCGGCGGCGAGCACCCAGTGGCAGTCGATGCTGCTGGCGTTCAACGGTCAGAGCTTCGGCGTGGACGACCCGCTGTTCGGCATGGACGTGTCGTTCTACACGTTCACGTTGCCGTTCCTGCGGTTCGTGGTCTCGTTCCTCATGACGGTGACCTTCTTCGCCGCCGTGGCCGCGCTGTTCACGCACTACCTGTACGGCGGGCTGCAGATCTCCGGTCCGGGGGAGCGGATCTCGCGCGCCGCCCGGATCCACGTGGCCGTGCTCGCCGGGGTGTTCGTGCTCTTCATCGCCGCGAACTACTGGCTGGACCGGTACTCGATGCTGGCGAAGGTCGGTGACGCCTCCGGCTGGGACGGTGCGCTGTACACCGATGTCAACGCGGTGATCCCGGCCCGCGCGATCCTCGCGGTGATCGGAGTGCTGGTCGCGGTGCTGTTCTTCTACACCGGTGCTCGTGGCACCTGGCGGCTGCCCGCGATCGGCGTCTCGCTGATGGTCGTCTCCGGCGTGCTGGCTGCCGGCGTCTATCCCGCGATCATCCAGGCCGTGCGGGTCAACCCGAACGAGCAGCAGCTGGAGGCTCCGTACCTGCAGCACAACATCGACTACACGCGGATGGCGTACGGGCTCGACGGAGTCGAGACGCAGCCGTACACCGCCGAGACCGAGGCGGGTGAGGGGCAGCTGCGTGAGGACGCTGAGTCCACGGCGTCGATCCGACTGCTCGACCCCGCGATCGTGTCGCCGACGTTCCGGCAGCTGCAGCAGAACCGGCCGTACTACACGTTCCCTGATCAGCTCGCGGTCGACCGGTACGAGATCGACGGCGACCTGCAGGACACCGTGATCGCGGTGCGTGAGCTCAACATGTCCCAGGTCGACAACAACTGGGTCAACCAGCACACGGTGTACACGCACGGATACGGCGTGGTGGCCGCGTACGGCAACACGGTCAACGCCGATGGCCGTCCCACGTTCTTCCAGTCGGGCATCCCGACCACCGGTGCGCTGGGCGAGTACGAGCCTCGGATCTACTTCGGGCCCAACGCGCCGAGCTACTCGATCGTCGGTGCCCCCGAGGGCACCACACCGTGGGAGCTGGACTACCCGGACGACAACGCCGACAACGGGCAGCAGAACTACACCTACACCGGTGAGGGCGGCCCGTCCGTGGGCAACCTGTGGAACCAGCTGCTGTTCGCCGCGCGGTTCGGCAGCGAGCAGATCCTGTTCTCCGACCGGGTGACCTCGGAGTCGCAGATCCTGTTCCACCGCGACCCGCTCGAGCGGGTGTCGCAGGTAGCGCCCTACCTGACGCTGGAGAGCAAGGCCTACCCCGCCGTGGTCGACACCGATGGTGACGGCACACGCGAGGTGGTGTGGGTGGTCGATGGGTACACGACGTCGGACGAGTACCCGTACTCGGAGCACCAGCGCTTCGACTCGGCGACGAACGACACGTTCACCGACGCCTCGTCCTCGCAGCTCGAGATCCCCGACACGATCAACTACATCCGCAACTCGGTGAAGGCCATCGTCGACGCCTACACCGGAGAGGTGACCCTGTACGCCTGGGACACCGAGGACCCGGTGCTGCAGACCTGGCAGGGCGTGTTCGACAACTCCTACACCCCGATGTCGGAGATCAGCGGGGACCTGATGAGCCACCTCCGCTACCCGGAGGACATGTTCAAGGTGCAGCGCGAGCTGCTCACGAAGTACCACGTGACGGACGCTGCGACGTTCTTCAGCGGCGGTGACTTCTGGACGGTCCCGAACGACCCGGTCGACGATCGTGAGACCGCTCAACCTCCGTACTACCTGACCCTGCAGATGCCGGGCCAGGAGTCGCCGTCGTTCTCGCTCAGCTCGAGCTTCATCATCAGTGGGCGAGAAGTGCTCACCGGCTTCTTGGCGGTGAACTCCGAGACCGGCGATACGGCCGGAGAGGTGCACGAGGACTACGGCACGCTCCGACTGCTGGAGCTGCCACGTGACCTCACGGTCCCCGGCCCCGGTCAGGTGCAGAACAACTTCGACTCCAACGCCGAGGTGGCCGAGCAGCTGAACATCATCGCGCAGGGAGACTCTCGCGTGCTGCGGGGCAACCTGCTGACGCTGCCCGTGGGCGGCGGCGTGCTGTATGTGCAGCCCGTGTACGTGCAGTCCGCAGGAAGCACCACGCTGCCGCTGCTGCGACGCGTGCTGGTCGCCTTCGGTGACTCGGTCGGGTACGCCGCGACGCTCGACGAGGCCCTCAACCAGGTCTTCGGCGGCGACTCGGGTGCCGATGCGGGCGATGCCGACGTCGATCCCGACGACCCCACCGATCCCGGTGGTGGTGGCGACGGTGGCGGCACCACGGACCCGGACGCCGACGCGCAGCAGCGGCTGAGCGACGCGCTCGCTGACGCCGGTGCCGCGCTGACCGCGAGCCAGGAGGCGCTCGCCGCCGGCGACTGGGCCGCCTACGGCGAGGCGCAGGAGCAGCTGCAGACCGCACTCGAGGAGGCGATCGCCGCCGAGGCTGAGATCGCCGGCACCGCCGACGACGGCACCGGAGACGGGACGGCCGACGACGGAGCCGACGAGTCGACCGAGGACGCCACAGGCTGACGCCGGAGCTCCGCGAGCGCTCGATTTGCTCTCCGCGCGGCCGGCACGTACAGTGGTCAGGCCGACGCGGGGTGGAGCAGTTCGGTAGCTCGCCGGGCTCATAACCCGGAGGTCGCGGGTTCAAATCCCGCCCCCGCCACCACCAGAAGGCCCCTGACCAGCGGAAACGCTGGTCGGGGGCCTTCGTCGTTCGGACTGATCGGGACGAGCCCCACGCTTACTCAACGGAGACGCGCGGTGAGCACGGTCCCACGCCCGCTTCAAGCTGGTGAGTGTGGTCCCACCTGCGGCGCCTCGGTGGGACCACACTCACCGCACCTGGAGGAGGGTGGGACCTGACTCACCGCTGGGGTTGCGGGCCGTCCCTAGAGAACCAGGCGGTCGAGGTAGGCGTTGCGGAAGGTGCCGGTGGGGTCGAGGCGGGCCGCGAGCGCGCGGAAGTCGCCGATCCGCGGGAACACCTGCTCGAGCTCCTCGCGGCCCATCGCGAACCACTTGCCCCAGTGCGGGCGGGCGGCGAACGGTGCCAGCGCGCGCTCGACCTCGGGCAGCAGCGCCTGCACGGCGTCGGGCTGGGCGTGCCAGGTGAAGTGGAACGCCACCGTGTCGCGCTCGTAGGCGGCCGACAGCCACAGGTCATCGGCGGCCATGGTGCGGATCTCGCACACCTGCAGCAGCGGGATCAGTTGTTCGCGCAGCCCGCGCAGGGCCTCGATCGCCGCGACCGCGTGCCGGCGGTCCATGAGGTACTCGCTCTGGATCTCGCTCCCGTTGCTCGGCGTGAAGCCCATCCGGAAGTGGGGGAGCCGGTCGTACCACGGGCCGATCGTGCCGCCCTGCTCGGTGGCGTTGATCGCATCGACCCCGAGGATCGGGTGCTGCCGCGTGGTCGCGAACACGCCACCGAACAGCTCGGCGGGCGCCACGTCGTCGCGGCTCTTGATCCAGATCTGGTCGACGGCGTCCTCCGCCCACCGGGTGAAGATGCTCACGCTGTGCGCGGCGGCGGTGATCTCGTCGAACCGCTCGAGCACGGTCTCCCATCGCACCTCGTTGAGGACGTCCTGGCGGATACCGAACGTCGGCTCGACCGCGAGTCGCAGCCGGGTCACCACCCCGAGCGCCCCCAGCGCGACGACCGCCCCCGGGAAGTCGGCGTCGCCGCGCTCGAGCCAGAGCAGCTCGCCGTCGGCCCCGATCATCTCGACGGCGGTGACCACGCCCGCCAGATTCGGGGTCCGGTCGCCGGACCCGTGAGTCGCGGTCGCCACCGCGCCGGCGATCGAGATGTGCGGCAGCGAGGCCAGTGCCGGCATCGCGAACCCGGCGGCGTCGAGCTCGGCGGCGACCGCGCCGTAGGTCAGCGAGCCGTGCACGGTCGCGCTGCCGTTCTCGGCGTCGACCTCCAGCCCGAGCGGAACCTCGCGCAGGCTGATGAGGTCGCCGGGAGAGTCGGCGAGGTCGTTGAAGGAGTGGCGCGAGCCGAGGGCGCGGATGCGGTCTGCGCCGGCCACGAGGTGCTGCGCCTCCTCCATGGTGGTGGGCAGGTGCAGCGTGCCCGCGCCGAAGGTGTGCGTGCCTGCCCAGGTGGTCCCGATCGTCATGTGCTCATCGAACCACTGATCGCCGCCGTCACTGGGTGTGGCGGGCCACCCAGCGGACACCGGCGACGATCGCGACGGCGATGCCCGCCACCGCGAGCACGGCGAACCAGGTGAATACGGGCAGGCCGGCCATCGCGGCGAAGCTCAGCCCGATCATCGCCTGGACGAGCACCTGGATCACCGCGAACGCTGCGAACGCGCGCAGCACCAGCCTGCCCTCGATCCGACCCGTCGGTGGCAGCGGTGCGGTCAGTCGCACGAGCACCGCGACCGCGTGCAGCACCAGGGCGAACGTGGCGCACACGAGCAGGCTCGGTGGCTGGTTCCACACGAACCCGGCGCCGATCAACAGCAGTGCCGCCACCGTGCCCGGGTGAGGCAGCAGCATGATCGCCGCGGCTGCCAGCACGGGGACCACCACGTCGCCCACCACAGGCGCGAGCAGCAGCACCCCCGCTGCCGAGACCGCGCGCAGCAGCCAGGCAGGCACGCTGCGCTCGAAGTCGATCGACACGGGGGGCCGTGGCCGTCGCCTCGGCCCAGGGCTGCTGAACAGCGTGGCCAACGTCATCGCCGACCTCCCGGAAGCCGCGTCCGAGAGACCGCATGGAGTTCCACGGCGGTGTCCGCGGACCACGCGACGGCCTCCACGCCGGAACGCTCGAGCGCCCGCAGCCGCTGCCGCCGCTCCAGCAGCACCAGCCGCAACGCCGTCTCTTGGAATTCGTTGAGGAAGGCGGTCGACACCTGCGGGAGCGTGTCGACGGCGATCACCCGGTGCCCGTAGGCGCGCCACTGCCGCGCGATCCGGGCGGCTTCGTCGTCCAGGAAGGTGGAGCACAACACCACCAGCGCCCCTGAGGGCAGCTGCGGCGCACGCTGCCGGCGGTCGGGCCACCCCTCGGGTGCCACCCGCACCAGGCGCTGCTGGATCCGCTCCCACTGGTGACGACCCGCGGCCGGCGGGACCGGCCGCCGTCGTCGGCCGAGGTCGTCCAGACCCACCCGGTCACCGAGGTCGAGGTAGGCACGTGCGATCGCAGCGGCGGCCTCACGGGCGACGTCGAGCGAGGTGGTCTCATCCATCCGCACGTCGATGCCGCCGGCCCAGGCGGACACGTCCTCGCCGACGTCGTCACGCGAGTCGACCACGATCATCACCGTCGCGTCGGCGGTGGCGAACGTGCGGCGGGCGTAGAGGGTCCCGAGCCGGCCGGTGCTGGTGTCGATGGCGCGCCGTGCGCTCACCCGCCAGTCGATGCGACGGAGCCGATCGCCCGGGGCGAACTCGTGCACGTCGTGGGTCTCGTAGCCCTCGCCGACACGGCGCGAGGTGTGCGTGCCGGTCAAGCCGGGCAGCCGGAACGGCAGCGGCATGTCCTTGAGCGGCCGGGCCGTCGGGTGGACGGCGATCGGGATCGGGCCGGCCTGCCGGGGCGAGGACACGAGCACCGCCCCGAATGCCTCCGTCAGCCAGTCGACGCGGAACATCTCGTGCACGCCGGTGCGCGAGGTCTCCAGCGAGAGTGGGATCGAGCGAGCCGACCCACCGGCGACCAGGGCGTGCTGCGGTCGGTATCCCTGTGACGACACCCGCAGCAGCACAGCCTCGGCACCCGCCGGTGGTTTCACGCGGGCCTCGGTGCGCACCTGGCCGGTCTCGCTGTGCTCGGTGGTGGGCGTCAGCGTGAGCGTCCCGGCTTGTCGCGGCCGGGTCAGACCGGCCCACAGGCTCGTCAGCAGCAGCGGCACCGCGAGCACCGCAACGTCGGGCCGCCCGCCGGCGACGCCGATCGTGAGCACGGTCACCGCGGCGAACGCGGCCACCGCGGCACCACCAGAGACGATCACGCGCTGCCGACGGTCGCCGGACCGGGGACCTCGTCGAGCATCTGAGTCACCAGGTCGGCAGGTTGAGTACCGGACGCCCAGGCCGCGGGCGTCAGCGTGAGCCGGTGCGCGAGCGCGGCGACCGCGATCTCCTTCACGTCCTCCGGGGTGACGAAGTCGCGCCCGGACAGCACCGCCACGGCGCGAGAGACCAGCATCAGCGCCTGCGAGCCGCGCGGCGACGCGCCCACCTCCAGCGCGCTCATGCCGCGGGTCGCGGTGGCGAGGTCCACGCAGTACCGCACCACGTCGGGGTCGACCGTGACGGTCTCGACGCCGGCCTGCATCGCCAGCACCGTCTCGGCCTCGACCACCTGGCTGACGCTCGCCTCCTCGCGCTGCCGCCGCAGCCTTCGCAGCAGCACGTCCACCTCGCCCTCGGCGCTCGGGTATCCGACGCCGATCCGCACCATGAACCGGTCGAGCTGCGCCTCGGGCAGCGGGTAGGTGCCCTCGTACTCGACCGGGTTGGAGGTGGCCAGCACGTGGAACGGGCGCTGCAGCGGGAACGAGTTGCCTTCGACCGTGACCTGCCGCTCGGCCATCGCCTCCAGCAGCGCCGATTGCGTCTTGGGCGCGGTCCGGTTGATCTCGTCGGCGAGGAACAGCCCCGTGAACACCGGGCCGGGCCGGAACACGAACTCCGAGGAGGCGGGGTCGTAGGTGTAGGAGCCCGTGATGTCGGCGGGCAGGAGGTCCGGTGTGCACTGCAGCCGCCGGAAGTCGAGTCCCAGCGCCTGCGCGAGGCAGCGCGCTGCCAGCGTCTTGCCCAGCCCGGGCACGTCCTCGAACAGCACGTGCCCGCCTGCGAGCACCGCCGCCAGTGCCGTGCGCAGCGGCCCCTCCATCCCGACGATCACGGTGCCGACCTCGCGCAGCACCTCCTGACCCAGCCGGGTGACGTCGGGAACGGGCAGCGGTGCGGGCGTGGTCATGAAGATTTCTCCAGGTTTTCGAGGACGTGGACGGCGGCGCGGACCGCCCGCACATCGGGCGGTGGTGCGTCGGGGTCGATGAGGAAGGTCGTCAGTGGAGCGCCCAGCAGGCTCACGGAGCGAGCCTCGCCTTCGGGGGTCTCGACGGCGATGCCCGCCTCGGAGAGCCCGGCACGGCAGATCCCTCGCAGCGCTCGGGCGGCCTGCGGCGTCACGCCCTCCGTGCCGTACAGCGACCAGGACAGCGAGGAGACCTCGGTGCGGGCGCCGTCGCGGCGGTCGAACGGCAGCCGGGGGAGCGCGACCTTCTGGCCGATCCCCAGGTGCGCGAGGATCAGCACCGCCACGACCACGAGCATCCCGCCCAGCAGGGCGTGCGCCACGTCCGACCCGATCAGGCGCAGGACGACGGCGACCGCCACCGCGATCCCGGCGACGCCCCACCAACGTCCTCGCGTCATGACGGCACCTGCACAGCCGACCACGAGGCGGCCACAGCCTCGAGTGCGGCGCGAGCAGCCTCGGCGTCGCTGCGCGTGATCTCCGCCTCCGAGAAGCGGGACTGCGCGTAGAGCTCCCGCAGCACCTGGACCGATGCGGCGTCGGCCTCGGTCCGGGTGAGCACCACCGAGGCGAACTCGGTCGGCGTCTGCGAGGGACGGCGGGCAACACCAGCGTCACCTGCCGCGGTCTCCAGCGCCAGCCAGGCCCGCACGATCGCGTCACGAGGAGGCCGGTCGCCGGCGAGCGCGTCCTGCGCCGCCGCGATGCCCTCCTGGATCGCAGGCGCGTCCACCAGCTCCTCGGCCCGCGGTGTGCTCACCTGCCGCGGATCGGGCGGAGCCGGTGTGCCGCGTCGCAGCATCAGCGCGAGCCGCACCGCCAGGAGCAGGATCACCACGCCGATCACGACCACCGCGGCGATGATCAGCCAGCGCCCCAGCGGGTTGTCGCCGGTCGGCGGGTTGTCCTCGGGGTCCGGCGGGTCCTCCGCGCTCGGCAGCGTGGGGATGAGTGTCTGCGTCACCTGCTCGCCACCGCCGCCGGTACGGTCGCTCCCCGCGCCCGGCCACTCCCACGGCCCGGCCGCCGCCGCGGCCAGCAGCGCCAGCGTGAGCGCGAGCACGGCGATCGCCGCCACCATCAGCACGTGCTGTGGTGGTCGAGTCCGCTCGTGGTCGCCGTCGCCCACGTCGATCGTGTCCGCTCACCCCGCGGTGAGCGGCTCCCTCCGGTACGTGACCACTCGGAACCGCATCCCGTTGCCGGCCCTCACCCAGTCGCCCACCTCAGGATCAGCCCACCCAGGCCCGATCTCGGGGGCGAACGTATCGCCGTCGACCTCGATGTCGATCTCGCTGACCACCAGCAGATCGGCGAGCGGCATCGCCTCCGCGTAGACCTGGCCGCCGCCGCAGATCCAGGCGTCGGCGCCGTCGAGCAGCACCAACGCCTCCGGGAGCGAGGCGGCCAGCTCGGCCCCTGGTGCCTCGTAGCCGGACCGCCGGGTCAGCACGATGTTGCGGCGGCCGGGCAACGGCCGCATCCGCTCGGGGAGCGCCTCCCACGACGCCCGCCCGTGCACCACCGCATCGTTGCCGGTGGTGCGGCGGAAGTGCTGCATGTCCTCCTTCAGCCGCCACGGCAGGTCGCCGTCGCGACCGATGACGCGGTTGCGCGACTGCGCCCAGATCATGCCCAGCACGATGTGTGAGACCTCAGACCGCGATCGGGGCCTTGATGGCCGGGTGGTAGGTGTAGTCCGGGAACGCGACGTGATCGGCGCGATAGTCGAACAGGCTCGCCGCCGGTGCGAGCTCCAGCTGCGGGAACGGGTACGGCTCCCGGTCGAGCTGCTCACGCACCTGCTCGACGTGGTTGTCGTAGATGTGCACGTCGCCACCGGTCCACACGAAGTCGCCCACCGCCAGACCCACCTGCTGCGCGACCATGTGCGTGAGCAGCGAGTACGAGGCGAGGTTGAACGGGACCCCGAGGAACAGGTCGGCGCTGCGTTGGTACATCTGGCACGAGAGTCGGCCATCGGCCACGTAGAACTGGAAGAACGCGTGGCAGGGCTGCAGCGCCATGTCGTCGAGGTCGGCCACGTTCCAGGCCGAGACGATGATGCGGCGCGAGTCCGGCTGGGTGCGCAGCTGCTCGAGCACGCGACTGATCTGGTCGATGTGCCCCCCGTCGGGGGTGGGCCAGGACCGCCACTGGACGCCGTACACCGGACCCAGCTCGCCCTGCTCGTCGGCCCAGTCGTCCCAGATCCGGACCTTGTTCTCGCGCAGGTAGGCGATGTTGGAGTCGCCGCGCAGGAACCAGATCAGCTCGTGCACCACCGAGGGCACGTGTACCCGCTTGGTGGTGATCAGCGGGAACGCCTGCGAGAGGTCGTACCGCATCTGGTGGCCGAAGATCGACCGGGTCCCGGTGCCGGTGCGGTCCGACTTCGGTGTGCCGGAGGAGAGCACCGCGCGCAGCAGGTCCTCGTACTGGGTGTCCACGTTCGCCACCCTACGGTGCCGACCGGTCGTCGGAGGGTTCCAGCCTCAGGGCGTCGTGGAACGGGTCCTCGACCACGAACGTCGCGTTGACCTCACGCACGAACGTCGGCGGCGGGGGACCGAAGGCCGCGCGTACTCCTTCGACCATCTGCTTGCCCACCACGCGGCTACCGGCATACCCGACGGCCGCGCCGATGCCGAACGGCAGCAGCCTCCCGAGCATCACCGAGCCCACCTTGGCCGCGGAGGTCTTCACGAGCCGACCTCGCAGCGCCTTGTTCACGGTCTTGACGGTCGCCAGCGGCAGCCGGGTCAGCAGCGTGCGCCCCCAGGTGACCGCGCTGAGGCCGACCTGCTGGCTCAGCATCTCCGGACCCTCGTCGCCGAGCATCGCGGTCAGCAGCAACGCGCGGCGCCGGGCGCGGTCGTCGGTCGAGATGCCGTGCACGTCCGCGACCGCGAGCGCGAGCAGGCTCGATGCCCCGAGGAACCCGGCCACCTGTCCGGCGGTGAGCGCGAATGCGGTACCGGTCCCGATCACCGGGAGCGCGGCCGCCGCGCCCACCGCTCCGCCGGAGGTGCTCACGGCGATCAGGTAGCGCTTCTCGAGGATCGTGATGACGTCGGCCGGGGTGGCATCCGGCCGCTTGCGCCGGATCCCGTCCACGTGCGCGCGAATCCGGTCGGTCGGGAACGCGAGCGCGGCGTCGATCGCGTTCTCCAGTGCGTTCGTCTCCGTGCTCGACGGCGTGGTCTCACGCTTGTCTCGCATGTCGCCTCCTCAGGCCCGTCGGATGGTCAGGGTATGCGGGAGCCCGGACTCGAGGGTGCGTCCCACGGTGCATGCCCTCTCGATCGAGCGCGAGGCGACGTCGACGAGCTCGGCCCAGGCTTCGCCGTCGAGCCCTTCGGCGCCCTCGATGGCGAGCTCGACCGTCGAGTCCACATAGGCATTGCCAGGGACGTCCTTGACCGTGGTCACCGACCCGGTCACGCGAGCGTCATCACCGAGTCGGCGGGTCAGCGGCGGGTCGGCGCTCATGAGGTTGCACGCGGCGAGCGCGAGGGCGAGCAACTCGCCCGGGGTGAACGCGCCGTCGGCCTCCACCGGTCCGAACCGCAGCTCGGCTCCCCGCCCGTTCGTCGCGACCCCCTGCCGGGTCCCGGTCCGCTCGACCTGCAGCTCAGCCATACGGCCATCATCGCACCCGCACCTCAGGAAGCCCGCTCGACCGCCAGCCGGTCCAGGGCAGCGGCGTACCGGGCACGGTGCTCGTTGACATCCCTCAGCTTGACAGCCATGTCGTCGATGAAGTCGTCACGGTAGAGGCCGTCGGTGAGCACCGAGATCGCGTAGTACAAGCCCGTGAAGGTGGCGATCGCGACCGAGACCCGCAGCAACGTCTGGCTGATCCGCAGGTCGGTCTCGCCCGCGATCTGGATGTGCTGCACCCAGCCGCCGGCGATGCCCCACGCGTCCATGACGCCCTGGGTGATCGTCAGGGTGCCGAGTGCGAAGAAGAACACTCCGACCGCCACCGACACCAGCAGCACCTGCAGCAGCTGGTGCAGGGCGACCATCATCGACACGTTCGCCAGCTGGGGCTGCGTCAACGGCGCGGGAGCGTTCTGCTCGGGGGACGCGGCCCGCAGGATCTGGCCGGTCTCGGTGGTGAGTCGGATCCGCAGGATCGCCAGGATCAGCACCGCGAAGAAGCCCCCCAGCACGAAGTCCGAGACCCCCGGCGTGTGGTCGAACACCTGCCAGATCTCCGCGTTGTAGAACAGTGCGATCGAGAAGATCAGCAGCAGCGGCAGGAACCGGATCAGCCGCAGCAACGAGGCCCCGACCTCGCGGATACCACCACGCACGCCCCACCACAGCGTGGCGTGCACGCCGTACCGCACCACGAGCCAGATCGCGGCCAGCAGCACGAGGTTTCCGGCCACGGTCACCAGGGCGGTGCCCCACTGCCACCCCGCGAGCAGCGGCGGAACCGCCGGCGCGAGCACGAAGAACGCCAGCTCAGGCCCGCCGATGTCCTGCGGCAGGGTCGACCAGCGCCGCCCGCGCAGCGCGTTGAAGCCTGCGAACGCTGCGGCGATACCGACCGCCGCGACCATGACCGCGAGGGCGTTCTGCCATGCGGGCCAGTCGGTGTTGATCGCCCCCGCGATCCCCACCAGGCACAGCACCAGCAGCAGCGGGGCGGCCCGCCCGAACACGTCACGGCGCGCCGAGTGGTCCTCGATGAGCAACGGCAGTCCGTACCGGCGGAACGTGCGCTCGCAGGCGGCCACGTCAGCGGCCGCCGCCGTCTCCCCCTGCGTGGTCACCGCGTCATTGTGCCAAGTCGGTTGCGGAGCCCTGGAACGGAGTCCATGATGGGCGCACCTCCCTTGCGGAGGGGTCTCCCGGACGGGAGATCGAGGCCCGGCCAACCCATACTTGGCCGGGCCTCTTCTTGTCTACCGCCCCGTGCCGGATCGAGCGCTGAGGCTCGCCGTGCTCCGGGGAGGCGTGTGGGTACGCTGGTGGCGTGCGGATCGTGGCGGTGACGACCTGGTTCCCTACCGATCGGGCACCAAGCTCCGGGGTGTTCGTGGCTCAGGACCTGGAGGCGATCGCGGCCCAGCCGGGCGTCGAGGAGATCCGGTTGCTGCACCTCGTGAACCCGCGACTGCACGACGGCGCCACGCGCACCCGGCACGCGGGTATCGACGTGCGGCGCGTGCCGATGAACCCGCTCAACCCGCTCGACCTCATCCGGGTCTCCCGCGAGCTGCCCCGGCTCCTCGAAGGGGCCGACGTGGTGCACTCGATGGCGATGTCCTCGCTCGCGCCGCTGGCGCTGAGCCGGCACGGCAGGCGGTGGCTGCACACGGAGCACTGGTCCGGGCTGACGAACCCAGGCACGGTGCCGTGGCCGCTGCGGCCGGCCATCGGGATCGTGAAGCTGCTGCTGCGCGCACCGCAGACCGTGACGGCGGTGTGTGACTACCTGGCGCGTCCCATCCGGCGCGCGAGGTACCCGCGCCGCACCGCGACGATCGGGTGCATCGTGCCGCCACGCGAGCACCTCGTGGGCCGGCCACTGCGCCCGGCCGAGGCACTGCGGCTGGTGGCCGTCGGCGGGCTCGTCGAGCGCAAGGATCCGTTGCTCGCGGTCCGCACGATCGCGGAGCTGCGCGCCCGGGGCATACCCGCGTGCCTGACCTGGGTCGGTGGCGGCCGGCTGGCACGGCAGGTGACCAGGCTGGCGCGCACGCTCACGGTGAGCGACTCCGTCGTGCTGGCGGGTCCGCAGGACCCGACGGGCGTGAGCGCCGCGCTCGAGGCGGCCGACATGTTCTTCCTGCCTACCCGGGGCGACAACTTCTGCGTGTCTGCAGCCGAGGCGCTCGTGCACGGGCGCCCGGTCGTGGTCGGGGCAACCGGCGGCCAGGGGGAGTACATCGACCCGGCCGTCGGGACCCTGGTGCACGAGCAGGATCCCGCCGCGTACGCCGACGCCATCGTCGACCTGCAGCGGCGCACACAGCACCTCACCGCAGCGGAGATCGCCGCCACGATCCGGGATCGGTTCGCGCCCGAGGCGATCGGGGAGAGGTACGTGGCCGAGTACCGCCACCTGCAGAGGTCGCGATGACCGAGGAGCCCGCGGTCGGCGTCGACGTGGTGATCGCGGTGCACGACGTGACGCGCCCGATCGCGCGGGCGGTGCGCTCGGTGCTCGACCACAACGGTCAGGGCGTCCGGCTCACCGTCGTGTGCCACGAGGTCCCGGTGCCTGAGATCGCGGCCAAGCTCCCGGACGCGCACCGCGACCAGGTGCGGTTCCTCGCCCACACCGACGGTCGGCGCTCGCCCGCCGGCCCGTTCAACGCGGGTCTGGAGGCGGCCGAGGCGGAGTTCGTGGCCGTGATGGGCTCCGACGACACGCTGGCACCCGGCGCGGTGGCCTCCTGGTTCTGGCTGGCTCGCAAGCACAACGCCGATGCCGTGATCGCCCGGCTGGAGCACGACGACGGCCGAGTGGTGCCCACGCCGCCCACCCGGCCGCAGCGCCGCGGCGTGCTCGATCCGGTCCGCGACCGGCTCAGCTACCGCAGCGCACCGCTGGGACTCGTCTCCCGCGCCGCGATCGCGCGGTTGGGGCTGCGGATGGACCAGGTCGCGGTGGGGGAGGACGTCGGGTTCACCACACGCCTGTGGTTCGGCGGGCGGGTGGTGCTCGACCGCTCCGGGCCCGCCTACCGGATCGGTGGCGACGCGATCGACCGTGTGACCTTCACGACCCGGCCGATCGTGGACGAGCTGGAGTTCGTGCGGCGCCTGGTGCGTCGGACCTGGTTCGCGGCGCTCGGCCTGGTCGAGCGCCGGGCCGTGTGCGTGAAGATCGCCCGGATCCACCTGTTCGGTGCCGTGCTCAACCGACCCGACCCCGACTGGTGGACGCCCGAGCAGCGCGCCGACCTCGCGAGCGTCGCGCGTGCGGTGCTCGATGCCGCCCCGGGGATGACGGCGGTTCTTTCGCGGGCCGATCGTGCGCTGCTCGACAAGATCCTCAACGGCTCCGGCAGCGCTGAGGAGCTCCTCTCGCTCGCCCGCGCACGCCGCCGCCATGGCCACCCGAGCACGTTGCTCACCAGCGACCCGTGGCACCTGTTGGCCCGCGAGGCTCCGCTCCGGCTCATGGCCGCGTCCGTGCTGATGCGCTGAGGCGCTCAGCGTGCCCGGACGAGAGCAGCCACGGTGCGCTCGGCGGCGTCACCCGTGCCGTAGGGGGTGGCATCGGTAGCCGCCGGCCGGGGTCGGCTCGCAGCGGCTGCGATGCCGCCCGGCTCCACCAGTAGGTTCCAGCCGAGATCGACCGTCTCGGTCCATTCGGTCTCGGTGCGCACGGTGGTGCACGGCACCCGGAGCAGGAACGCCTCCTTCTGGAGTCCGCCGGAGTCGGTCACCACGCCCTGGGAAGCAGCCACGGTCGCGACCAGTGCCGGGTAGGCGAGCGGGTCGCGGGGCTCGAGAGCGCCCGCGCCCAGCTCGATACCGGCTGCGTCGGCCTTGGCCCGCAGCCGCGGGTGCACCAGCAGCAGCACGGGGCGGCCGAGGCGCTGCAGCTCGCTGACGATGGATGCCAGCCGCACCGGGTCGTCGGTGTTCTCGGCGCGGTGGATCGTCGCAACGATCGCGCCCTCGGCACCCGGCTCCGGCTCGGCCGTGCCCCGGGTGCGGTACAGCACGTCGGTCATCACGTCGCCGACCACCACCGTGCGTTCGCCCAGGCCCTCCTCGCGCAGGTGCCCGAGAGCCACCTCGGTCGGCGCCAGCAGCAAGTCCGCCGCGTGGTCGGTGAGCACCCGGTTGTGCTCCTCCGGCATCGCACGGTTGAACGAGCGCAGTCCCGCCTCCAGGTGCGCCAGCGGCAGGTGCAGCTTGACCGCGGCGATCGCCGCGGCCAGCGTGGAGTTGGTGTCCCCGTACACCAGCACCCAGTCGGGCGCGTGCGCGAGGAGCACGTCGTCGAGCGCGGCGAGGATCGCACCGGTCTGCTGTCCGTGCCCGCCGGAACCGACGCCGAGATGCACGTCCGGCGCCGGGATGCCGAGGTCGTCGAAGAACACGTCGGAGAGCAGCGGGTCGTAGTGCTGCCCGGTGTGCACGATCACGTGCTCGTGGCCGGCTGCGGCGATCGCGTCCGCGACCGGTGCGAGCTTGACGAACTGGGGCCGGGCCCCCACGACGCTGAGGATCTTCACGCCCGGTAGCCTGCCACGCATGACGGATGTTGTCCCCGAGGGGGGTGCCTCGTGCACCGCCTGACCGGCGCCCGCCAGGACTATGCGTGGGGCTCGCGCACCGCGATCCCGGACATGCTGGGCGAACCGCACACCGCGGATCCGCTCGCGGAGGTCTGGTTCGGTGCTCACGCCAGCGCACCCGCCACGCTGGAGGGCGGGGCCTCGTTGCGCGAGATGGTCGCGGCCGACCCGGAGCGCACGCTCGGACGCGGCGTGCTGGCACGGTTCGGGCCACACCTGCCCTACCTCGTGAAGCTGATCGCCCCGGCGAGTCCCCTGTCGCTGCAGGTGCACCCCAGCATCGAGCAGGCTGCCGCCGGCTTCGCCGAGGAGGAGCGCGCCGGCGTGCCGCTCGACGCGCCGCACCGCCGCTACCCGGATGCCAATCACAAGCCGGAGATGTTGTTCGCGCTCGAGCCCTTCGAGGCGGTCGCCGGCTTCCGCACCGCGCGCCGGGCCACCGAGATGCTCGCCGGCCTGGACACGCCCCTCGCGTGGGACCTGTTCGAGGACCTGCGCACGGACATGGGTCCGGACGGTGTGCGCGCGGCCTTCACCCGGCTGCTGGATCCCGTGCGACGCCCGGATGCCGTCGCGGTCGCGCAGACCGTGGCCGCCTGCCGGTCGCGACTGACCGCCGGCCGGTCGCCATCGGTCCGTGCCGATCGGATCGTCGGCCGCCTCGCGGACGCCTTCCCCGGCGACCTCGGCGCGGTCGCGTCGCTGCTGATGAACCCGGTGTCGCTGCGGCCGGGGGAGACGCTGTTCGTTCCCGCAGGTGGTGTGCACTGCTACCTGTCCGGGCTCGCCGTCGAGGTGATGGCCAGCTCCGACAACGTGCTGCGCGCCGGCCTCACCGCCAAGTACGTCGACGCCGAGGAGGTGCTCCGGACCGTCGACTGGATCGCCGCGCCCCCGGTGCGCATCGCCGCCGAGCACGTCGACGACCACGTCGAGGTCTTCTACGCACCTGTGGACGACTTCGAGCTCGCGGTCGCCACCGGTCGGGGTGGCCGTGTCGCGATCCCGGGCCGCGGGCCGCGCGTGCTGATGTCCCTCGACGGCGACCTCGTCGCCGCGCACGGGGACGACCGGCTCGTGCTGGGTCGTGGTCAGGCCGCGTTCGTGCCCGCGTCCCCGCATCCGGTGATGCTCGACGGCGCCGGCCGGCTTGCGCAGGTCACGGTGCCGTAGGGCGGGCCCCGATCCCCTCCTGGGCTCGGATCGAGTCCAGCGCAGCCTGGTCTCGTGGTGTCACGACGACGGCGGAGCCCCCCTCGGACCAGCAGGCCCAGGCCTGCTCGACCAGTCGGGTGGGGTCTTCGGCGAGCAGCAGCACCCGCTCACCCCCGTCGGTGGTGGCGCCGCCGCGCAGCTGCGGAACGGCGAACATCGGCTGATCGGGCTGCCCCATCAGCTCGGCCGCCCCATCGATCACGCCCGCCGGCAACGGCCCGGGCCAAGCCCGGCCGAGAGCAGGCAAGGTGACAGCCACGAGATCGACCGCTGCGCCGTCGAGCCATCGATCAGGCGAATCGGTGACCACGACATCGGGGGCTGCGTCCTCGGGTTCGAGCACCACCTCGGCCCCGGCCGACCAGGCGCCGAGAGCCCACACGAGCAGCCGCCAATGCGCGGGAAGGTCGAGCTGCACGATCGACGCCGGGGCGACCGCGCACTCGCTGACCAGCAGGTTTGCCGCCTTGACCACCCAGTTGGTCAGGACACGGCCGGAGAGCTCGACGCGTTCGTCGGCCTCTCCGTACCAGGTCAGACGAGGGGAGCTGGGCTCCCAGCGGGACAGGGTGGCGAGCACGGGAGGGGTCACGAGCGCGAGATATAGCACGCCGTGGGCTTGACTCCGGGGGATAACACGCGTGTAATTTAGGACTACCGCCCGCAGGCACGAGCGATGACGGACCGAGAGGCAGGGCCAACGGCAACGACGAGAAGTGCTGGCGAGGTCGGCAGCGCGGTTGTCGCCGCGACACCTTCGGCGGCTGATGGACATCGACGACAGATGAGGGGTACCGGCGGTGTGGAACATACTCGGGGAGGGCCCCCTGAACTCCGGCAACGCGCCGGAGCCGGTGGCACCATCCCCCTTGGTGGCGATGTTCGGAGTCGACGAGGACGAGGGCGTTCTCGGATGGCAGGAGCGCGCGCTGTGCGCCCAGACCGATCCCGAGGCGTTCTTCCCCGAGAAGGGCGGCTCCACCCGTGAGGCGAAGCGCGTCTGCTCCTCGTGCGAAGTGCGCGTGGAGTGCCTTGAGTACGCCCTGATGCACGACGAGCGGTTCGGGATCTGGGGCGGCCTGTCCGAGCGCGAGCGCCGCAAGCTGAAGCAGCTCAAGCAGCTGGATCAGTACAAGCAGAGCGCGGGCTGACGGAAGTGCCCTCGCTCGAATGAGCCGTCCCTCGCGTGCCCGCGTCACCGCGGTGGTGGTGGTCGTCGGGGACAGTCGCTACCTGCCGGAGACCTTGACCGCGCTGGCCGCGCAGCGGGTGGCGCCCGATCGGGTGGTGCTTGCGCACGCCCAGATCGACCCACGGGTGCTGCGAGGGCTGCTGAGCGATGCCGGGCTCCAGGCCGATCTCGTCGCTGTCGAGGACGCCGCGGGACTCGGGTCGGCGGTCACGGCCGCGGTCGCCAGCGCCACGATCGAGACCCCGTGGCTGTGGCTGCTGCATGACGACTCCGCGCCGGAGCCGGGAGCACTCGCCGCGCTGGCGCAGGTCGTCGAGACCGGTCGTTCGATCGCGATCGCCGGGTGCAAGCAGGTGTCCTGGAGCCACGCCGAGCGGTTGGTCTCGGTCGGGGCCCAGTACACCCGCGACATCCAGCGCTTTACCGGCATCGAGGATGGCGAGGTCGACCAGGGGCAGCACGACGACCGGGAGGACATCGACGCCGTCGGCACCGCGGGGATGCTCGTGGACCGCGACGTCTTCGAGGCGCTCGGCGGCCCCGACCCGGCGCTCGGACCGTTCGGTGACGGCCGTGACCTCAGCCGCCGGGCGCGGCTGGCCGGACATCGCGTCGTGGTCGTGCCGCGCGCTGTGGTGCGCCACGCCCGAGCCAGCTACCTCGGCCTTCGGCGCGAGTCGAGGCGCGTGCCCGAACCCGACCCCACGCACAGCTTCCGGCAGCGCCGCACGGCGATCGTGCACAGCAGACTGACCGAGTCGCGCGCGCCGCTGGTGCCGCTGATCGCGCTCGCCGCCCTGCTCGCCGCACCGGTGCGCGCGGTCGGGCGACTGGTCTCCAAGGAGCTCCCGCTGGTGCCCGATGAGCTGTGGGCGCCGCTCGTGGCGCTCGGTGGTTGGGGGTCGGTGCGACGCGCCCGCAAGCAGGCACGGGCTACGCGGTCAGGATCCACGCGGCGGCTGCGGCCGCTGCAGGCCACCTGGCGTGACGTCGCGGAGGTGCGCCGAGACCGGCGGTTGCAGGCTGCCGCCCAGCGACGCAGCGTCCGCGCCCCCTCCGAGCTGGAGATGAGGGAGCGGTCGGCGCTCGGAACCAGACGGCGTCTCGTGCTCGCCGGCGTGTTCCTCGTGGCCGCCGTGGTGGCCGGATTCACTCTGGCACCGATCGCGTTCTCCGGCCCGTTGCTGGGTGGCGCGCTGCTGCCCGC
>NZ_JBMDXJ010000522.1:0-4895 GCF_048594945.1 Pseudactinotalea sp.
GAGCCGCCCCAGCGAGCGCTCCCGCGGCGGCGACCCTGCTCGCCATGCCGCCTACGACACGCTCCGCGCGGTGGCGGAATCGGACTCCTACGCCAACCTCGTGCTGCCTCCGATGCTCGCCGAGCGTGGCATCAGGGGCCGTGATGCGGCGTTCGCGACGGAACTGACTTACGGCACCCTGCGCCTGCAAGGCCGCTACGACGCGATCCTGGGCCTGGCGGGCGACCGTGACCCGGCCGGTCTGGACGCGCCGCTGCTCGATGTGCTCCGCCTCGGTGCGCATCAGCTCCTGGGGATGCGGGTCCCCGATCACGCTGCGGTGTCCGAGACGGTGGGCCTGGCGCGCACCGTGGTGGGTGCCGGACCGAGTCAGCTCGTCAACGCCGTGCTGCGGCGGGTGGCGGAGCGCGATCTCGGCGCTTGGCTGGCCGAGATCGAGGGCACCATCGCGGACGAGACCGACCGGCTCGCCCTGACCCGATCGCACCCCGGCTGGGTGGTTCGCGCGCTGCGGCAGTCGCTGGCGATGACGGCCGCCGGTTCGGAGGACCTGCCCGAGCTGCTCGACGCCGACAATGAGGCGCCCGCCGTCACTCTCGCCGTCCGGCCCGGCGTCGCGGAGGCCAGCGACGTGCCGGAGGACGCCGAGGCCGGGCGATACGCCCGCACTGCTCGGGTCCTGTCGGGCGGTGACCCAGGTTCGCTCGCGTCGGTGCGCGCCGGACGGGTGGGGGTGCAGGACGAGGGGAGTCAGCTGGTCTCGCTCGTTCTCGCGGGAGCCCCGCTCGAGGGCACCGATACGCGATGGCTCGACCTCTGCGCCGGTCCGGGCGGCAAGGCCGCCCTCCTCGGATCTCTGCTCGCAGAGCGAGCGCCCGACGGCGGGTTGGTCGCCAACGAGGTCTCGCCGCACCGTGCGCGCCTGGTCTCGCGGGCGGTGGCCGCAGTCGCCGAGCGGGTGAGCGTCGACGTCCGCGTGGGTGACGGTCGCGAGCTCGGCACGCTCGAGCCGGATCGGTACGACCGGGTCCTGGTCGACGTGCCGTGCACGGGGCTGGGGGCGCTCCGTCGACGCCCGGAGTCTCGCTGGCGCAGGCGGCCGAGCGATCTGGCGGGTCTGGGCCCGTTGCAGCGGGACCTGCTTCGGTCCGCCGTCACGGCGACGCGGCCCGGAGGAGTGATCGGCTATGTGACCTGCTCGCCGCATCTCGCCGAGACCCGCCTCGTGGTCGAGGACGTGGCGAAGAAGGCCGATGTCGAGGTGCTCGATGCCGTCGAGATCCTCGCCGACGTGGCGCTCACCGAGGTGATCGGGCAGACGGGTCCGTTCGTGCAACTCTGGCCGCATCGCCATGGGACCGACGCGATGTTCCTGGCGCTGCTGCGACGCACGTAGAGAGCGCTGGGTAGGCTCACCGTCGTGTCACTCCCGCCGATCCTGATCTCTCCGAGCGTGCTCGACTCCGACCTGTCACGCTTGTCGGAGGAGGTAGGCAGGATCGAGTCCGCCGACCTCGTCCACCTCGATGTGATGGACAACCACTTCGTGCCGAACCTGACGTTCGGACTGCCGGTGGTGCAGCGGCTGCTCGAGCACACGTCGATGCGAGCCGATGTGCATCTGATGATCGAGAACCCCGACACGTGGGCGACGGCGTACGCCGAGGCCGGTGCCGCGTCCGTGACCTTCCACGCCGAGGCGTCACGTGCTCCGGTCAAGCTCGCACGAGAGCTGCGCGAGCGCGGCGCGCGAGCGGCGGTGGCACTGCGTCCGGCGACGCCCGTCGAGCCCTACCTTGATCTCCTGCCCGAGCTCGACATGATCCTGGTGATGACGGTCGAGCCGGGCTTCGGAGGGCAGTCCTTCATCGACGGCGTGCTGCCCAAGATCGCCCGCACCCGGGCGGCGATCGACGCGCTCGGCGCCGACATCTGGATCCAGGTCGACGGTGGCGTCTCACGCCAGACGATCGGCAGAGCCGCCGACGCGGGTGCGAACGTGTTCGTCGCCGGCTCCGCCGTCTACCGCGCGGACGACCCGGCGGCCGAGATCGCGACCTTGCGCGAGCTCGCCACGGCGTCCTGGACGAGGTGACCGGCCACGGTGGTTGATGCGCTGCGCAGCCGGCTCGGAGATGCGATCTTTGAGCGGGTGGCTGGTGCCGACGGTCCCCGTCAGCGCGACCGGATCCACCTGACTCCGGGTCCGCGCTGGTTCCCGGCGGACTCGGCGATCGCGCGCGTGCACGGTGATCACGCGATGTATGTCGGTGGGATTCGTGCGCTGCTGGTGCAGAGCATGCATCCGGTGGCCATGAAGGCGGTCTCCGACCACTCCGGCTATCGCGGGGACATGTGGGGCCGCCTCGCCCGCACGAGCACGTTCCTGGCGGTGACGACCTTCGGGGTGGACCGCCACGCGGAGCAGGCGGTGACCGCCGTCCGCACCATTCATGACCGCCTGGACGGAGTCACCGACGAAGGTCGCCACTATCGAGTGTCGGACCCGCACCTGCTCGCCTGGGTCCACGTGGCCGAGATCGAGAGCTTCCTGCTGGCGCATCGGGTCTATGGCCGGCGCCCGCTCGCACCGGCCGAGCGCGATGAGTACCTGGCACAGACCGCCGTCGTGGCCAGGAAGCTCGGTGTCCCTGACCCGCCCACCAGCGAGGCCCAGCTGCGGGCGGTGCTCAGCGCGTATCGGGGCGAGCTCCGCGGGACCGCTGCCGCACACGAGGCGGTCGAGGTGCTGCTGCGGAGACCGGACCTGCCTGGACCAGTGCGCCCGGCGTACCGGGCGCTGGCTTCGGCCGCGATCGCGCTGCTGCCGCCCTGGATGCGCCACGAGCTCGGCGTCGGCGAACCCCGACCATTTCTGGAACGCACCGTCGGCCGCGCGATCGGAGGCGGCCTGGTGGCAACGATCCGGTGGGCGACGGCACCCCATCAAGGCGCGCGGCACATCCGCGACTGAGCCCGGTGTCAGGGCACCGTGAGCATCAGCGTGATCAGCGCACGCAGATCCGTCTCACCGAGCTGCAGGTGGAGGCAACAGTCGCCCACGCGATAGCGCAGGTGGCCCTCGCCCTCGCGTTCGGGTGCGCCCAACCGGGCCCGCCCAGACGGGCGGCGTGAGGGGTGGTATCCCGAACATGCCACGTCCGACACCGAGGTGTACCCCGATCGTCTCGACCTTGCCGCGCGCGATCTCGACCCCGACACCGCGTGGCTTCAGCTTCCGGGTGGCGGACTTCAGCGTGTCACCGACGTCGGCGCCCACGACGGCGGACATCGTGGCGGCGGCTTCCTCGCCAACGGGTGAGCCGAGCAGGTCGATCAACGCCGTGATCGGACCTGTCACCCTGGTCTGACCCCCACTGATGTCGGGATTCTGCGTGGACGAACGCGGCGCAACGGCGCCTGTCCGGTCGTTCCACCAGTCGGTGAAGTCGTCCTCACCCACGGTGTCCCAGGCCTCGGGAACGGTGACGCCGAAGGTCGACGACACCCACTCGCGAAACGTGCGGTCCGCGTGCGCCGACTCGGTCGAGATCGTCGATGAGGACGACACGGGTGCGTCCCTCGGGATCGCGCCAGAGCGCCGCGACACCCCCGGCGCCGTCGGTATCGGCGATCGGCAGCAGCGGGCATGCTGCAGCGGCGCCGGGTGTCTACCCGGCGCCGCCGCAGCTCAGCGATCAGCCGCGCGTACGGGACCTCGCCCGCACCAAGGCCAGACCGGCGAGGACGAGCAGCCCGGCCAACACGAGACCCGTGAGGTCGGCGGCACCCGTGTCCGGCAGTGGCTCGGTGTCACCCGAGCCATCAGCCGACGTGTTCAGCGCAGGCACATCCTGCGTCGGCACGTTCGGCGTCACCGTCCGGCCGGGGCCACCGGAACCCCCGGGAGCACCCGGCGTGCCGGGAGTACCCGGGTCACCAGGATCGCCCGGGTCACCGGGGTCGCCCGGGTCACCGGGGTCGCCCGGGTCGCCCGGGTCGCCCGGGTCACCAGGGTCGCCCGGGTCACCAGGGTCGCCCGGGTCACCGGGATCGCCCGGGTCACCAGGATCGGTGGCCGCGCCGCAAGCGGACGCAGCGTCACCCAGCACCCCGACCGAGAGGCATGACACATCGACGGGAACCGTGATCGGGAGATTGAGGCCGATCCCGTCGACCTGACCGTCGGAACCGTCGGGTGCCGACGTACCCGCTCGCGCAGCGCAGGTCGCCGACGCATCGCCCAGTACCCCGGCGCTGATGCAGGACACATCGACCGGAACCGTGACCGGTGCATCGACGGCCACGCCGTCCACCGTGCTGCCGCCGCCGCCCGGAACGGGGTCGGCGCTGGTGCCGGCTGCGGGCGCAGACGTCGATGAGGCATCGCCGAGCACGCCTGCGGCGATGCCCGACACGCCCAGCGGAACCGTGATCGGCGCGTCCACGTCGATCCCGTCGGTCGTGGACGCTCCCGGTGAGCTGTTGCCGACCGGAGCGGCCTGGCCACTCGACTCGACAACCGCGTCACCGAGCACGCCTGCGGCGATGCCCGAAACGCCCACCGGAACCGTGATCGGCGCGTCCACGTCGATCCCGTCCGTGGTGGAGGACTCGGCCGGGGCAGCCCCCGCGGGGGTTTCCTCGGCCGGAGCCTGCTCCGCCTCACTCGAGCCCGCAGACGCCTCACCGAGCACGGCCACGGCAACGTCGGAGACGTCCACCGGAACCGTGATCGGCACATCCACGTCGATCCCGTCCGTGGTGGAGGACTCGGCCGGGGCAGCCTCCGCGGAGGTTTCCTCGGCCGGAGCCTGCTCCGCCTCACTCGAGCCCGCAGACGCCTCACCGAGCACGGCCACGGCAACGTCGGACACGTCCACCGGAACCGTGAT
>NZ_JBMDXJ010000523.1:0-4334 GCF_048594945.1 Pseudactinotalea sp.
GACCAACCGCCCACGCGTGACACTCATGGGATCAACTATAGTCCTGCGCACTGGAGGGGCGATGGGCGGGCGGGAACGACGCTCGCGCCCACCGATCGGGATCTCAAGCTGCCGATGGCCAGACGAGGACCAGGAAGGTGAAGATCGGCGCGATGACGATGAGGGACATTCCCCACTTCATCAGACCGGAGAACACCTGAGCCCGCTTGGCCTCTTCGGCGTTCGCGACGCCCAGCGCGCCCATCGTCGACAGCGGGCTGCAGTCGACCACCGAGCTGGAGACGGCCAGCGCGATGATGAACGGGATGACCCCGATCTGATCGGTCAACAGGAACGGAGTGGCGAGCGGGACCACGACGCCCAAGATGGCGGTGGTCGACGCGAAAGCCGAGACCAAGGCGCCGATGAACAGGATGACGATCGCAGCCATCAGCGGCGCATCGATGTCGGCGATTCCCGATCCGAGCCAATCGACGGTGCCCTGGCTCTCCAGCAGCGACACATAAGTGATGATGCCGCAGATCAGCAGGACTGTCGGCCAGGCGACCTTCGCCACCGCGCCCTGCGCGGAATCGGTGAAGATGAGGGAGAGCACGACCGCAATGGTCAGCGAGACGAAGCCGACGTCAAGACCGAAGACGAGAGTCATGAAGACCAGGCCAAGGATGCCGACCAGAGTGCACATCTGCTCGGTCGTGAGCCGCCTGCTGGCAAGCGGCTCGTCATCTCCGGACCTGTCCGTGGTCTCGAGCGCCGTGGCGCCCGGGGCGTCACCTGCGCTCCGGCTTGAGGCCGCGGAGGAGAGATCGGCTCCCCCAGTCGAGGCAGCTCCGCCGCCAGGAAAGACGACCTGCCCGGTCTTGGTGTCGGTGCGCTGGACCATCAACTGGCGTCCACCCAGAGTGACGTAGGCGATCGCTGCGAGGACGAACGTGGTGACGAAGGTTCCGGCGAAAAGCAGACCCGGATTGGTGGGTAGGCCTGCGCCGTCGCCGATGCCGTTGACGATGACGCCGTAGATTCCGATCGGGGAGAAGCCCCCGGCGGTGGTTCCCTGGATGACCATCATGCTCATCAATACGGGGTTGATCCTGTGCTTCGCGGCGAACTTCAGCGCGATGGGGATCACGATGGCGCATGCGGCCGGTGCCGCTGCACCGACCGCGGTGAGGGCGGCAGGGACGAAGAACATCGTCCACGGCACGAGGCCGGTGCGCCCCCTGACCGCGACGACGGCCGCCTGGACCAGCTTCTCCACCGTGCCATTGATGCTGGCGATGCCGAACAAGAAGGTGACGCCGACGAGGATGACGAACATCTGCCCAGGAAACCCGTCGAGGACGACGTCGGGCTCGACGTCGTAGACGAACGCTGCCACGAGGAACGCGGCGACCAGCGAGATGGCGCCCATGTTCACGGACCGCAATGTGCCCAACAGAAAGACGACGACGAATGCGCTGAGCGCAACGACTTCAACTGGCATGGTGCTCACCGTTCCTGCTGCCCGAAGGCATGCTGTTCTCGTTGTTGCGGGGGTTTGGGATGGGCGCCTTCGCGCCGTTTGGCGGGTGGTCGAGCTCGGCAAGGACTGCATCGGTGTGCTCGCCGAGGCCGGGCACGGCAGGGGTGACCTCGTAACCGTCTCGGAGGTTGAATGGCGGTCGGATCGTCGGAGCGTCACCCCCGCCTGTACGGATCGGCATCCAGCGATCACGCGCCGCCAGCTGCTCGTGATCAACCAAGCCGGCGAGGTCGTTCACCTCGCCGGACGGAATCCCTGCGGCGAGGAGTCGTTGGACAGCAGCGTCGTGTCCGATCCCGCTCAGCAGCTCCTCCACGCGCGTTTCGAGCTTGGCTCGGTTGCGGACGCGGTCGGCGTTCGTTGCGTAGTCGGAATGCTCGGTGAGCTCCGGGGCTTCCAGAACGTCCTCACAGAGCGATCGCCAGTGCGGCGCGGTCTGTATGGCGAAGTTCACCGACGTTCGTTCGCCGGTGCGATAGAGGCCGTAGGGAACCATCATGTTGTGCCGAGCACCCTCGCGGCGGGGCGCCCTGCCGGTATGGATCTGGTGGAACGCCGGCGCCATCATCCACTCGGAGATGCAATCGATCATCGCGACCTCGACGTGGCGGCCGATACCTGTACTGGCTCGTTCGATCAGCGCGGCTTGGACCGTGGACAGCGCGTAGACAGCGGTGCACATGTCGACGATCGAGATCCCCACCTTCGCCGGGTCTGCTTCGGTGCCGGTGACCGCCATCAGTCCGGCTTCCCCTTGCACCAGGAGGTCGAAGGCCTTGCGGTCAGCCATCGGGCCGGTCGTTCCGTAGCCGGTGATCTGGCAGTTCACCAGTTGCGGGTTCAGCTGCCGAAGATGCTCGGGGGTGAAGCCCAGGCGGTTCATGGCACCGGGCCCCAAGTTGTGCACCAGGACGTCGGACGTCTCGACGAGCTGACCGAAGTGCTTGCGACCCTCGTCGGATCGCAGGTCCATGACCACACTGCGCTTTCCGTAGTTGGCCCAGGCGAAGTAGGCGGAGTCTCCGGCGACGACCGAGTCGTATCCGCGAGCGAGGTCTCCGGTTGGAGCTTCGACCTTCACGACGTCGGCGCCGAGGTCGGCCAGGTGGCGAGCGCATAGAGGCGCTGAGACTGCGTGACCGACCTCGACGACTCTGATGCCGCGCAACGGTGCCCCGGTGGCGCCAGGCCTCGAGGCTGTGGACCCGGGCGACGAGCCTTCCGGGGTGGGCGGGTGGTGTGTGGCCAACGTGTTGCTCCGATGACGTGAGAATGTGTCGCCTGTCACGCTAGGTAGGCCCGATGTCGACCACGACGGCCAAACCTCCGACGTGTCGTCCCGGTTGTTGGACCTTCGTCCAAAGCCCACCGATGGGCACCTTCAGCAGACTTAGACTCGAGAGAACCTGGACGACGCACGCGGTGTCTGACATGCACGCGCGAGAACAACGAGGTCGAGATGCTGGTGTCCACGCTGCTGCGAGCCATCGGCGACGGGCCCCTGACGGCGCGCGGGACCATGCAGCATGACCCGGACCTCAACGAGGTCCTGCTGGACGACGGAGTCACCAGCCTCGGACCAGGACAGATCGTCTTGGCCATCCGTCCCGGCGTCGAGCAGGACCTCGTCGACCGCGCAGCTGAGGCGGGGTGCCCAGCCGTAGTGCTCGGTGCCGACACACCGGTCGATGCCGTCGATCCGCCTGAGAACGTTGTCGTGCTGGAGTGTGGCGTCGGATGGACACAACTGTTCGTCCTGCTTCGAACGATGTTGCTGGCATCACACGGCGAGGCCAACGACGACACGGGTCCCAGCTCTGTCCACGGGCTCGCGGATGCTGTCGCGGTGATGGTGGGTGGATCGGTCGTGTTGTACGACCGCGCACACCGTGTGGTCGCCTACTCAGTTCAGGGGCATCCCATCGACCAAGTCCGCCGCGACGCCATCCTTGGACGCCGCACCCCCGACCAGTGGGTTCGTCGCTTCACCGTCGACCGCACCGCCTACGAGACCTACTCCGACCCCGGGGCGGTAGTTCGGGTCGGCAACTACGAGGAGATGCGCACTCGACTGCGCATCGCCGTGCACACCGGCGGCGACGTCATCGGCGAAATCTCGGTAGGCGAAGGAGATACGCCGTTCGGACCTCACGCCGAGGAAGCGCTCCAACGTGCCGCTCGACTGGCCGTTCCGGCGATGTTGCGTCATCGGCGAGCTCAAGACGTTGAGCAGACCGCAAGAACGCGGACCGTCATGCAGCTACTCCGTGACGGCTCGGCACCAACCGGAGCGTTTGGTGAGAGCGGTGAAGGCCTGAAGCTCTTCCTGCTCGGCTTCAGCCTTGATACGACCGCCGAGCAACGCACCGATCCTGGTGATGAGTTGGCGAGTGAACGATTCGGCCACTTCCTGTCACTGCATCTCGCGGCCGTCGAGCCATTGTCCGTCGTGGCGCAGTTCGACGGGGTTTTCTGGGCTCTGGTCCCTGCCGGCCGGGCCACCGTCGATCGACTGACCGCCAGCGCTGATGCCGCTCTCGGACAACTTGAGCGAATGGGCGTCCAAGGTCGTGCCGCGTTGTCCGAGACAGCCGTTGGACCACCCGAGGCACCCACGACGAAGCGGACCATCGATAACCTCCTCGCCGTCGCGCGCGCGGGTGGTGGCAACAGGCGAGTCATGACTCCGACGACCAGCTGGGCAGAACTCGTCATGGTCGGAGCATGTCGCGGTGGTACTGAAAGTTCCAAGGACGCGAGAAGCCCCATCGCTGACCTGCTCGAGCACGACGAACGCAACGACTCCGACCTC
>NZ_JBMDXJ010000524.1:0-1869 GCF_048594945.1 Pseudactinotalea sp.
CTCGACTTCGCGACCTCCGCACGCCCGGACGACACCGAGCGCATCCTCGCCGACTGGGGCACCGCCACCTGGGACATGGGTCGCGAGTTCGGCACCATCGGCGCGCGCAAGGGCGAGGTGATCGCCGAGGTCACCACCTACCGCACCGACACCTACGACCCCACGTCGCGCAAGCCGGAGGTCTCCTACGGCGACACGCTCGAGGGCGACCTGTCGCGGCGCGACTTCACCGTGAACGCGATGGCGGTGCGGTTGCCGGACCTGGCGTTCGTGGACCCGTTCGGCGGACTCGCCGACCTCGCGGACAGAGTGCTGCGCACCCCGGTGGCGCCCGAGCAGAGCTTCGCGGACGACCCGCTGCGGATGATGCGCGCCGCCCGGTTCGCTGCCCAGCTCGGGTTCGAGGTGGAGGAGACGACCTTCTCGGCCATGACGGCGATGGCGGAGCGGCTCGCGATCGTCTCCGCCGAGCGGGTGCAGGCCGAGCTGGTGAAGCTCCTGCTGGCCGACCGGCCTCGCGCGGGGCTGGAGCTGATGACGTTCACGGGCCTGGCCGATGTGGTGCTGCCCGAGCTGCCGGGGCTGCAGCTGACGATCGATGAGCACCACCGCCACAAGGACGTCTACGAGCACACGCTCACCGTGGTGGACCAGGCGATCGCGCTCGAGACCGGCCCCGACGGCGAGGTCCCCGGCCCCGATCTGGTGCTCCGCCTCGCGGCGCTGCTGCACGACATCGGGAAGCCCGCCACGCGCCGGATGGAGCCCGGCGGCGGCGTGAGCTTCCACCACCACGAGGTGGTCGGCGCCAAGCTGACCCGCAAGCGGATGCGCGCGCTCAAGTTCGACAAGGCCACCACCGAAGCGGTCTCGCACCTGGTGTTCCTGCACCTGCGCTTCCACGGGTACGGCGAGGCCTCCTGGACCGACTCCGCCGTGCGCCGCTATGTGACCGATGCCGGCGACCAGCTTGAGCGGCTGCACCGGTTGACCCGCGCCGACTGCACCACCCGCAATCAGCGCAAGGCCGCCCGGTTGGCGCACGCCTACGACGACCTCGAGCGCCGCATCGCCGAGCTCGCCGAGCAGGAGGAGATCCGCGCGATCCGCCCGGATCTCGACGGCACCCAGATCATGGAGATCCTCGGCATCCCGCCGGGCCGCGACGTGGGCGCCGCGTACAAGCACCTGCTCGCCCTCCGGATGGAGGAGGGCCCGCTCGGCGAGGAGCGCGCCCGCGAGGAGCTGCTCGCGTGGTGGGCGGCGCGGGAGTCCTGAGCGCTTGACTCAGGCAGCCGCGTCCTCGAGTGCCGCGAGCACCTCCGCGGGCGCGTCGGTGCAGATCGCGTCCGCGCCCATCGCGGCGATCTCGACCGCGCGGGCCGGATCGTTCACGGTCCACACCCAGGCTTCGAGCCCGGCGGCGTGGAGCGCGGCGACGATCTCGGGCGTGAGGCCGACCTCGTAGATCGACAGCCCGCGCGCCCCGATCGCGAGGGCCCGCTCCATCGCCACGGTCCAGTCGCTCGCGTAGGTCCGGATGCTCGCAGCCTGCTCGTCGGTGATCTGGTCGCGGTACCGCTCGATCAGCTTCGCACCGTTCTCGGCGACGCCGAGCGAGAGCGGGTACACCTCGGCGCCGGTGCGCTCGCGCAGGTCGGTGAGCGCGTCCCAGTGTGCGCCGGAGGCGAACCAGTCGAGATCGTCGAACATCGCGACGGTCTCGATGATCGCGTCGACCACCTCGGGGTCCTTGATCTCGATGTTCACCCGTACCTTGCCGGCCGCCAGCGCCAGCACCTCCTCGAGCGTGGGCACCCGCTCGCCACCGCCGGCGTCGAGCGCGGCCAGCTCGACGGCGGTGCGTTC
>NZ_JBMDXJ010000525.1:0-28344 GCF_048594945.1 Pseudactinotalea sp.
ACGAAGCTCGCGCCGCGGCCGGGTTCGCTGCTGACCGTGATCTCTCCACCATGCGCTCGCACGATGTCACGGCTGATCGCGAGGCCGAGTCCACTGCCGTGGACGCTGGACTTACGGACACCGTCGGACCGGTAGAAGCGGTCGAACACGTGCGGGAGGTCTACCTGCGCCACGCCAGGTCCGTCGTCTCGCACCACCAGCCAGGCATGGTCGCCGTCGCTCGCGCAGCCGACCTCGATCCGGCCGCCGTCGCGCCCGTACTTGATCGCGTTGCCGATGAGGTTGTCCATCACCTGCTGGATGCGGTGCGTGTCAATGACAGCCACCGTGGGTTCGACACCCGCGACGTCGATCGTGACCAGACGTGCGGCCGCGCGAGTCTGCGCCGACTCGACGGCGGCCAGCACCGGTTCGGACAGCTCGGCCGCTCTCGGCTCGATCCGCAGCGCGAGCCCCATCCGCGAGGTTGCGGACGCCGCCAGCACGTCGGTCACCAGGGCGAGCAGCCGCTCCGCGTTCCGCTCGGCGACCGCAAGGCTGCGCCGTGTGGACTCTGGCAGGTCGTCCTCGCTGGCCAGGTCGAGGTAGCCCAGGATCGAGGTGAGCGGAGTCCGGAGCTCATGCGAGACAGAGTCGACCAGATCCTCACGTGATCGCAGTGCGAGCAGCTCGTCAGTGACCTCGCGCGTGACAACGATCCGGCTACCGGCAGCGCCGCCGGCTGGGTCTGCACGTGCAGTGAACTGCATGGCGGTGCGGTCAGGCGCCCCCGGATCGCCGTACCAGACCAGGGCGTCGTCAAAGGTCTCGCCCTGCATCGCACGTGCGATCGGTTCGTCCGCTGCCGCCAGTGCCGTGAGGCCATCAGCGTCGTAGACGGCGGCCCCGGCGCGGAGCTGCTCTAGCCGGTGGTGGGCGTCGTTGGAGATCGTGATGTCGCCACGGTTGTCGAACCCCACCACGCCGAAGTCGACAGCGTCGAGCACGTCGGTGACCAGCGCCTCCTGGCGTTGCGCTCGTGCGGTCGCCCGACGCAGCACGACCGACTGCCGCTGCAGCAGATCGCGCTGAGCACGCGATCGTCGTCGGATCACGTAGGTGACGCAGGCAAGGACCGCGATGGTCGCGGGAAAGATCATGGCCAGGTCGGCGTTGACCGGTGAGGAGCCCATCGAGCCGAGCAGCCAGTAGGCGGTGGAGACGGCGACCACGGACGTGATGGCGCCCGGCACGCCGAAGGCCCAGACTGCCCAGATCGTGGGGAAGGCCCACAACAACCCCAGCCCCGCGCTCGGGCTCGCCTCCCGCAAGAGCCCGACCGCGATCGCGTCCAGTGCCGGGAGTACCGCGGCGGCCCAGTGGGGAAGCCGGCTCCACGGCGCCACCAGCGCCACAGCCGTCGCGAGGATGGTCACCATCAGTCCGAGTGCGAGCAGGGTCGGATGGCGGATCTCGCTGGCCACGGTCACCACGGCGATCCCGAAGAGCAGCACGCCGGCCAGCAGCAGCTGGATCGCCCGGATCGTGCCCGGCATCATGTCGGCATCACGACCGCCGGGCGCCGCGACCGAGGAGGCGAGCGTCATGATCGTGACGCTATCGGACCCGTGTGGCGCGGCTGCGGGTGCGGCACCCGTCGATGAACGGCGGCTCCCTCGCGGGATCGCCTCAGGAGTCATCCCGCTTCGGCTTCGGTCGCACGGGGCGCCGCAGCGCATCGGCGAACCACCCCTGCACGCCGGGCTTCCCGGCGCCAAGGCGCAGCACCTCGTCCCTGTCCGGTCCGCCTGGCACGCGGCGCGGCAGCGAGTCGGAGGAGACGATCCACGTGGGGAGCCCCAGCAGTCGCAGCACGCCGGTGAGCCGCTCCGACTCGTTGGTGTCCTCGCCGAGCTCTTCGTCAAGCATCTCGCCGAGCTTGCCCTCCTCGTCCTCGGCGGCGAACGCCGAGAGCAGCGAGACCGCCACCATCTCGTTGTCCGCGAACGCTCCTGCACCCATGACCGGGTTCCCGAAGTCGTCGAGCGTGATCCCTCCCGGCTCATCGTCCTCGTCCGGCGGGTCGGAGTCGTAGGGCGGCAGCACCTCGTCGGCGTCGAAGCCCCACAGCCGCAGCCGCGAGTCCTTGTCCACCTCGGCCGCGAGCGTCACCACCCCGAGAGTGGCTGCCAGTTCGCGCGCGACGTCGTCGATCCGCCGCTTCTTGCCGGCCACCTTCGCCAGCGGGTTGCCGGCTACCGCCAACACCCACGTGCCCTCCTGCGGGCCGACGTAGCCGGTGAACCGCATCTCGCCGAGCGCCGCGATCACCCGGTCACGCTCCGCCGCCGCGTACACGCCGCTGTAGCTGAGACCCGCCTCGCCCTCGCCGATGCTGATCGGCCCTGGTGGATACATGCGCTCAGTCTCCCGCTCAGGGTGCCTCAGCGGGGCGGGAATCGCCCGAATGCCCGGAATCCGACCCAGGCGCAGACGCAGCACAGGAACGCCCAGAGCACACTGACCACCATCGTCACGATGCGGCTCCACTCGATCTCAGCGATGCCGCCGGGGAATCCGGTCGCCAGCACGAGGAACAGCAGCACCCACATCAGCGATGCCACGATCAGCAGCACCGCCCCGCCGCGCCGCGCCTTCCGCAGCAACGGGATCGCGATGCCCGGCAGCGCGATGCCCGGGATCATCAGCAGGAACGAGAACAGGAACCCGAAAATCTGCCCGTAGCCGTGCGGGTCTCGGTTGACCGGCACCGGGATCTCCACCACCAGGCCGAAGAACAGCACCCCCACGAACACGAACGGGCTCGCGAGCTGCACGAACGCCGCCGTCACAGAGCGTCGCCGATCCTCCCGTGCCGGCGGGGTGCCGGGGTCCGCGTAGGTCGGCTCCATGCTGACGAATCTACCGGCGTGCCATCCGGCGCCGCACGAGCAGCAGCGCCGCGAGCCCCGCGCCCGCTGCACCGAGCGTCCCGATCAGCACGCCCACAGCCGGCAGTCCGTTCACCGATCTCGCCGTCCCGATCAGTCTCGTCGCCTCGGTCGGCACGATGTCCGGAGCGCCCGACGGCGCAGCCTCTGTGGTCTCCTCCGTCGCCTCGGTGGTGGGCTCGGTGGTGCTCGGCTCCGACTCGGCGGCCTCGTGCTGCGCCGCGAGCGCGGCCTCGATCGCCTCAAGCGTCTGTGGGCCGGCGAGGCCATCGGCCTGCAACCCCGCATCCGCCTGGAACTGCGCCACGCGGTCCCGGGTGTGCGAGCCGAAGTCACCGTCGGACACCACCTCGTAGCCGAGGGCTGCGAGGTCCTCCTGCAGCGCGCGCACGTCTGCTCCGGACGAGCCCAGACCGAGCCAGCCGTCCGGGACCGAGGGGGGCTCCGCCGTCGTGGGTGCCGACGAAGCCGCGGAGGATGCCGACGTGGTCGCCTCGCCCGGGGGAGTCGTTGCTGCGTTGCCGCCCGGGTAGTGCGCGAAGACCTCCACGAGCCAGCCTCCGCCATCGGCATCGGTCGCGTATCCCACGCCGATGTGCGTGAAGTCGCCCATGATGTTCGCGCGGTGGCCGGGCGAATTCATGAGCTGGGCGTGCATCGCCTGCGCCGAGGGCGCAGAGTTGAAGGCGACGTTCTCCGCGGCCGAGGTCCAACCGCCCGGGATCTGCGACGCATAGCTCGGGTTGTGACTGAGCTCCCGAACCTCGGCGAGGTGCTCCGCCCAGGCCTGCGCCACGCCGTCGAGCCCCGAGTGGCCGCCGAGCGCGCTCAACCCTTCGGCGCCGCGCGAACCGTTGACCAACGCCGCGACGTCACCGCGGAACGACGCCCACGCCGGCGTCACCAGGGCGAGGGCCAGCGTCAGCGCGCACGCCATCGAGGCGAGCAGCCGGTGTCGGGTCGGCATCGGACCACGATAACGGCACGGCGGTGTCCGGTTCCGGTGCCAGCGAACTCCCAGGCTCGTGCCGGGCAGTCGCCAGGTTCTCCGGTGAGAGTGGCCTCACCGACCCCGAGGAGCACCTGATGACGAGCATCGTCCGGTCCGACCGCGGGTCCACGAACGCCCAGGAGCCGGCGGCCGAGGACGCTGCGGCTGCCGCTGCTGACCGTCAGGTACCTCCCCCGTTGCCCCGACGGTCAGGACGCGCCGTGAGCATGCTCGCCACCGCCGCCTCCTGGGACCAAGCCCCCGGGCACTGACGCCCGACCGAGCGCACGCCGCCCCGGCGCCGTGCGCTCGCGCTACGCACGAGCCCACGACGCCGCAACCGGGTCAGGCCGGAGCAGGCCCGGAATCGTCGGCCGGAGCCGGGGCGAGGCTGCCCATCGGCGCCCCGCCAATCACCGCGGAGTCGGTCTCCGGCTCCTCGTGGCCACCGAGGAACTGCGTCATGTAGAGGTCGTGGTAGGCGCCCTTCGCCGCGAGGAGCTCCTCGTGGTTACCGCGCTCCACGATCCGGCCGTTCTCCATCATGAGGATGGTGTCGGCGTCACGGATCGTAGAGAGCCGGTGCGCGATGACGAAGCTGGTGCGGTCGGTCCGCAGCGCGTTCATCGCGTGCTGCACCAGCAGCTCGGTGCGGGTGTCCACGCTCGAGGTGGCCTCGTCGAGGATCAGCAACGAGGGGTTCGCCAAGAATGCGCGCGCGATCGTCAGCAGCTGCCGCTCACCCGCAGAGACCGACCCGCCCTCCGTGCTGACCACCGTGTCGTAACCGTCGGGGAGCTGTCGCACGAACCGGTCCACCATGGTGGCCTCGGCCGCGGCGATCACCTCCTCGTCGGTCGCATCGAGGCGGCCGTACCGGATGTTCTCCATGATCGTGCCGTCGAACAGCCAGGTGTCCTGCAGCACCATCCCGACCTTGCTCCGCAGGTCGGCCCGGCTCAGCTTCGTGATGTCGACGCCGTCGAGCAGGATCCAGCCGCCGTCGAGCTCGTAGAAGCGCATCACCAGGTTGACCAGCGTCGTCTTGCCGGCGCCGGTCGGGCCCACGATCGCGACCGTCTGCCCTGGTTCCACCCGGAACGTCAGGTCCTCGATCAGCGGCACCTCGGGCGAGTAGGAGAACGTGACGGCCTCGAACGCGACGTGACCATCGGTGCGAGGCGGCAGGCTCGACTCCGCGGTGTCGGGCTCCTCCTCGTCGGCGTCGAGCAGCTCGAACGTCCGCTCGGCCGAAGCCACACCGGAGATCAGCATGTTCGCCATACCGGCGACCTGTCCCAGCGGTTGGGCGAACTCGCGCGAGTACTGGATGAACGCCGTGGCGTCACCGATCGTCAGCGTGCCCGAGGCGACCCGGAGCCCGCCGGCCACGGCGATCAGCACGTACTGCAGGTAGTTCACGAACTGCATCAGCGGCATGATCATCCCGCTGACGAACTGGGCGCCGAACGAGCTGGAGAACAGCGTGGCGTTCCGCTTGTCGAACTCCTCGAGCATCTCCTTGTCACGGCCGAACACGCGCACGAGCTCCAGGCCGGAGTACGACTCCTCGATGTGCCCGTTGAGCTCGCCGGTGCTCTTCCACTGCTGCGTGAACAGCTTCTGCGAACGCGACCCGACCACGCCGGCGATGATCGCCGACAGCGGCAGCGCGATCAGCGCCAGCAGCGCCAGCTGCCAGGACACGATGAACATCATCACGCCGATGCCGACGATCTGCAGCAACGACTGCACCAGCTGGCTGAACGCCTGCTGCAACGCCTGCTGCATGTTGTCGACGTCGTTCGTGACGCGCGACATCAGGTCACCGCGCTGGCGGGTGTCGAAGTAGGAGAGCGGCAGACGGTGCAGCTTCTCCTCGATGTCCTCGCGCAGGTGGTAGATGACGTCCATCACGATGCGGTTGAGGATGAACCCCTGCGCCCACATCAGTACCGACGCCACGATGTACAACCCCAGCACGATGAGGATCAGCTCGCCCAGTCGTGCGAAGTCGATCCCGACGCCCGGGATGATCCCGGCCGCACCCTCGAGCATGTCGGCGAAGTCGTCCTGACCCTGGGCGCGCAGGATCTCGGCGACGTCGGCCAGGCTCATGCCTTCGAACTGCGCGAGCGAGCGTCCGATCGCGCCGTCGAAGATCACGTCCATCGCCTGCCCGAGGATCTTGGGGGCGATCACTGTCAGCACCACCGACGCGGTCACCAGCAGCACCACGATCGCGAACCTGATCTTGTACGGCGCCATCAGGCCGAACAGCCGCTTGGCCGACGGCCAGAAGTTCTTCGGCTTGCGCGCTGGCGCGCCCTCACCGAAGGCACCCATGTCGTCCTCGCCGGGGACGTACTCGTCCTCGACGAGCTCCTCGGTCTCGTTCGGTGCGGTCACTGTCCGGCTCCTGCGATGCTCATCTGGGACTCGACGATCTCTCGGTAGGTCTCGTTGCTCTCGAGGAGGTCGTCGTGCGTGCCTTGCCCGACCACCGCGCCATCCTCGAGAACGATGATGTTGTCGGCCTGCTGGATCGTGGACACCCGCTGCGCCACGATGATCACCGTGGCGCCGCCGGTCGCCTCCCCCAGCGCCGCTCGTAGCCGCGCGTCGGTGGCGACGTCGAGTGCGGAGAACGAGTCGTCGAAGACGTACACCCGCGGCTGGGCCACCAGCGCCCGCGCGATGCAGAGTCGTTGCCGCTGCCCGCCGGAGACGTTGTTGCCGCCTTGCGCCACGCGCGCATCGAGCTCGCCGGTCTTCTCGCGCACGAAGTCGGCGCCCTGGGCGACCTCGAGTGCCTGCCAGAGCTCCTCGTCGGTGGCGTCGCCCTTGCCGAACCGCAGGTTCGAGGCGATCGTGCCGGAGAACAGGTAGGGCCGCTGCGGGACCAGGCCCACGACCTCGGCGATCTGGTGACGGGTCAAGGAGTCCACCGAGACGCCGTCGATCGTCACCGAGCCCGACTGCGGGTCGAACAGCCGGGGGATCAGCTTGACCAGCGTGGTCTTGCCCGAGCCGGTCGATCCGACGATCGCCGTGGTGCTGCCCGGCTCGGCGACGAACGAGACGTCGTCGAGAACGGGGCGCTCGGCGCCCGGATACCCGAAGGTGACATGGTCGAACACGACACGACCGCCGTCGGGAAGCGGGCCGGCGGGCCGCTCACGGACCGGCATCGAGGACTCGGTGGAGAGCAGCTCCTCGATCCGCTCGGCGCAGACCACGGCGCGCGGGATCATCATCACCATGAACGTGCCCATCATCACCGCGACGAGGATCTGCAGCACGTATTGCAGGAACGCGCTGAGCTGGCCCACGTTCATCTCGCCTGCGTCCACGCGGTAGCCGCCGAACCACAGCACGGCGGCCGTGACGATGTGGAGCACCATCATGATCGTGGGGAACATCAGCACGAACACGTTGCCGACCCGGATCGAGGTGTCGGTGATCGCCTCGTTCGCGACCTTGTAGCGGTCGCGCTCGAACGGCTCGCGCACGAACGCGCGGATCACGCGCAGGCCCACGACCTGCTCCCGCGTGACGTCGTTGATGCGGTCGATCCGCTCCTGCATCTGCCGGAACAGCGGCATCAGCACACGGACCAGCAGGCCCACGATCACGAACAGCACCGGCACCGAGACCCACACCAGCCAGGAGAGCCCGGCGTCTTCACGGAGCGCCATGATGATGCCGCCGATGCACATGATCGGTGCCGACACCATGAAGTTCAGCGTCATCAGCACGAGCATCTGCACCTGCTGGACATCGTTCGTGTTGCGGGTGATCAGTGATCCGGTGCCGATCGAGGAGATGTCGAGCGCGCCGAGGCTGTCGACCTTGCTGTAGATCGAGCGGCGGATGTCGCGGCCGACCGCCATGGCGGTCTTGGCGCCGAAGTAGACGCCGGCGATCGCGGTGATCGCCTGGATCGCGCACCAGGCCAGCATCTGCCAGCCGAGGTCCCAGATCAGCGGGACGTTGCCGCTGCTGACGCCCTCGTCGATGATCCGGCCGTTCAGGCTGGGGAGGTAGAGCGCCGCGATCGTGGAGATGAGTTGCAGCACGAAGACCGCGGCCACCCACATCCGGTAAGGCGCGGCATAGCGCAGGGAGAGTCGAAGAAGAGTCATAGGTCGCAGTCCGCGATTCAGTGCTGGTGTGGCGGGTGGGCAGGTTCGGGTCGGCAGTGCTCGTTGAGGCTAGACCCGAGGTCCGACACCACGCATCGTCAAATAGGCGGAGATCTGATCAGTTCGCGCTCGGCGTAGTTCCGCCGTGCGGGGGATCAGGAGATCGCTTCGAGGTGGCCGAGGCTGTCGAAGCACTCGGCGAGGACCTCGACGAAATCGCGGTGCTGACCGCCGGCCAACCACAGGCCCATGGCGGTGCGCTTGGCCACCGTGGCCACCCCCGCGATCAGGTGCGGTCGCGGATCGATTCGTGGGTCCACGCCGAGCCGCTCGGCCAGGATCACTGCGACCTGGTGGTCGGCGGCGAGCGAGGCGCCCACCAGTCGTGCCCCGAGCTCCGGGTAGTGCTTGATCACCTGGGCGCGCAGCCGCCAGAAGTCGGTGTCGCCGGCGATCTGCTGCGCACGTTGCAGCTGGACCGTGCGCAGGGCCTGCAGCGGCGACTCTTCGGGCGGTCGCTCAGCGATGGCCGCCAGCGTCTCCTGGAGTGCCTCGGGGTCGGTCGTGGACAGCGCCTCCTCTTTGGAGGCGAAGTAGTTGAAGAACGTGCGCGTGGACACGTCGGCAGCGGCGGCGATCTCCTCGACGGTGGCTTCGTCCATACCCCGCTCGGCCACGAGTTCCAGCGCCGCGCGCTGCAACGAGCGGCGGGTCGCACGCTTCTTGCGCTCGCGCAGGCCCGGCGCTGCGGGCGCCTCGGGCTCAACCGTCTGTGTCACGGATCTCAACCTACTACATGAGATGCAAGATTGCATTGCGTGCAAGTTTAAGAGTACGGTGAGTCAGTTTCCGCGATCGAGAGGATGGCGTCAGCCACTCATGAGCACCCCCACCCGTGCTGCCAGGACGACAGCAGCCCCCAGCAGCGCCCCCGCGGCTTTCCACCTCAGCCCCGAGGCGCGCGCCGTCTTCATCGGTCTGATGATCGGCATGTTCGTGGCCGCCATCAGCCAGACGATCGTCTCACCGGCCCTGCCGATCATCGTCGCCGAGCTCGGCGGCATGGAGCACTACTCCTGGTTGGCGACCTCGGCGATGCTGGCCAGCGCCGTCGTGGTGCCCGTGGTCGGCAAGCTGTCCGACCTGTACGGCCGCCGCCCGTTCTACATCGCGGGCCTCGTGGTGTTCATGCTCGGTGCGGTCCTGAGCGGTCTCGCGCAGAACTTCTGGTGGCTGGTGGGCGCGCGCGTGATCCAAGGCCTCGGCATGGGCACGCTGATGCCGCTCTCGCAGGTCATCATCGGTGACCTGATCCCGCCCCGCCACCGTGGCAAGTACCAAGGCATCATGGGCGCTGTCTTCGGCATCTGCTCGATCGCCGGACCGCTCGCCGGTGGCTTCATCACCGACCACTGGGGTTGGCAGTGGCTGTTCTTCGTGGGTATCCCGTTCGGGCTCGCGGGCTTGTTCTTCATCGTGAAATACCTCCACCTGCCGCACACCCCGCGCAAGGCCGTGATCGACGTCTGGGGCATCGTCACCCTGACCGTCGCGCTCGTCACGATCCTGCTCGCCACCTCGTGGGGTGGCACGACCTACCCGTGGTCGGACTGGCACGTGCTCGGGCTGTACGGGGTCGGCGTTGTCGCGCTGGTCGCGTTCGTGCTGATCGAGCGGCGCGCGGTCGAGCCTGTGATCCCGCTCCGGCTGTTCCGGAACCCGACCTTCACCGCATCCAATGTGGCGAGCCTCGCCGTCGCCATGGGCATGTTCGGTGCGATCTTCTACATCCCGGTCTATGCCCAGGGCGTGCTCAAGGCCAACGCCACCAGCTCGGGCGCGATCGTGATGCCGATGAGCCTCTCGATGATCGTGCTCAGCATGGTCATCGGAATGCTGATCACCCGTACCGGCAAGTACAAGGCGTTCATGGTCGCGGGCACCGGGCTCATGCTCGCTGGGTTCGGGCTGCTCACGCAGCTGCACTACGGCAGCTCGTATCTGCAGCTGACGGTCGCGATGGTCGTGCTCGGCCTCGGCCTCGGCGCCACCATGCAGACCTACACACTCGTGGTGCAGAACACCGCCGAGCGCCGCGACCTGGGCATCGCCACCTCGGCCACTCAGTTCTTCCGGTCCGCCGGCGGTACGGTGGGCATCGCGGTCCTCGGCACCGTGATGGCTGGGCGCTTGCAGACGGCGATCGGCGAGCACCTCGATCCGGCGGTCGCCGCGCAGATGCCCGAGGGCACCTCGATCGGCATCGACGCCGTGCTCGACCCGTCGGTCCTCGCCCAGCTTCCCGACCCGGTCGAGGAAGCGATCCGGCTCGGACTGGCCGATGCGCTGCACCAGGTCTTCCTCGTGGCGATCCCGCTCGTGCTGGTCGCGTTCGTGGCGACGCTCTTCATCAAGGCCGTGCCGCTGCGCGAGACGCTGCACGACGAGCCCGGTGAGAGCGGTGAAGCCACCGTCGCCGATGAGATCGCCGCCGAGGCCGCGCACCTCGCCGACGACGAGGTGATCGAGGACGCCCCGCACTCCGACGGCGATCTCGACGACGACCTCGGCCAGCGGGAGCCCGCGCGCACCTGAGCGCCTCGCGCCGGGGGCTGACTATTCAGCAGGCCCGGTTCGCCGGCCGAGCATCCGGACCGGGCCTGGTCCGTGGTCGCTGAGCTTGTCGCCGCGATTGGCGAGCGTGCACGAGCGCATCGAGAGGCAGCCGCAGCCGATGCAGCCGTCGAGGGTGTCGCGCAGCCGCTCCAGCTGGGCGATGCGATCGTCGAGCGACGTGCGCCAGGATCGGGACAGTCGGGCCCAGTCGGCCTTGGTGGGGCTGCGCCCCGCCGAGACCGCGACGCCCGCGCGATGGGCGACCTCGCCAGGAGCCAACGAGCGGCTCCGCATCTCACGATTGACGTCCCGCATTGACCTCAACTCTAGTTGAGGTTGTCGGATAGGGTCCATGCACGCGATCCGCCATCACGCCTTCGGTCCCGCTGACGTCCTCGAGCTGGAGGAGGTCCCCGACCCTGTCCCCGGTCCGGGGCAGCTCCGCATCGCCGTGGAGGCGGCCGGTGTCCATCTGCTCGACACCTCCATCCGAGCAGGCCAGGCGCCGCCGACCTTCGCCGTGCCGCCGCTGCCGATGGTGCCCGGACGGGAGGTAGCCGGGAGGGTGGATCAGGTTGGTCCCGGGGTCGACCCGAGCTGGGTCGGCATGGACGTCGTTGCACATCTCGGGCCACGAGGAAGCGGTGGCTACGCCGAGCTGGCCGTGGTTGAGGCGGTGCGTGTGCACGAGCGGCCGGGTGGGATCGATGCGCCGACAGCCGTGGCCGCGATCGGCACCGGGCGCACCGCTGCCGGCATCCTCGACCTCGCCGGACTGACTGCGGACGACGTCGTGGCTGTCACCTCCGCCGCCGGCGGCCTCGGTGTGCTGCTGATGCAAGGGGCGCGCAACGTCGGAGCGCGTGTGGTCGGGCTCGCCAGCGGCTCCAAGCTCGACGTCGTGCGGCGATTCGGGGCCCACACCGCGATCGACTACCGGAATCCGGACTGGCCGGCGGAGCTGCGTGCCGCCGAGCCGCGACTGACAGTCCTCCTTGACGGCGTCGGCGGTGACGTGCCGCGCACGCTCCACGCAATGCTCGAGCCCGGCGGTCGGATGATCCGGTTCTCGGCGGATCAGGAGGGCTATGACGCCCCGGACCGCGACGTCGTCGACGTGCTGGGTCCAGCCATCACCGACCGGCTCGCCGAGCTGGAGCAAGCAGGGTTGCAGGCCGCCTCCGACGGCACCCGCGTGCCCTACGTGGGCACTGTGCTGCCGCTGGCCGAAGCCGCACGTGCGCATCGGTCCCTCGAGACTCGGCGGGCGCTGGGGAAGGTCGTGTTGGTAGTCGGCTGGTGACCCCGATCACCGCCGCGTCCATGACCCGATCACCGTGGCGGGGCGGGTACGGGCGCATCACCATCGGCGTGTTCGCGCTCGCGACCGCACCTCCCGATGGCGCCGGCCGCGCTCGGGCTGATCTCAGCCGCTCGGCTCCGGTCGTGAAGGTTCGGTGGCGCCCTCGTGCGCCGACTCGGTGAGCCCCGGCAGCCGCTCTAGGGTGAGGCGCATGCGCTCCTCTCGCGGCATCGTCGCCCTCTGCACGATCGTGCTGGCCACCATCGGGCTGACCGCCTGCAGCGACGACTCCCCGCCCGACCCCAACGATGCCGCGCGGGCCCTGGCCGAGGATCTCACGGACGGCACCTTCGATACCGCCCCGATCGACGACGCTGCCGCGGCCGGCGACGAGTTGGCCGCCGTGCTCGGCGAGCTCGCCGAGTTCCCGCGCACGGTCACCGCCGAGGAGGCCGGCGAGGTCACAGATGCCGACGGCGGAACGGACCATCTCCGGGACGTCCCGTTGGTCTGGTCGTTCGACATGGGAGAGGGCGCCGACCCTCTCGAGTACACCTCCCACGCCCGCCTCGAGCTCATCGGCGAGGACCCGGCCGAGGCGACCTGGACCGCGGTCTGGCATCCCGCCGTCGTCCATCCCGACGCCCTCGAGGAGTCCGCGATCGAGATCAGCCGCGTGGCTGCCGAACGCGGCGAGGTGACCGGGCGCGGCGGTGAGGTGCTGGTGACCGAGCGGCCCGTGATGCGGATCGGGATCGACAAGCAGAACCTCGAGGAGGACGAGTACGAGGACGCGGCGCAAGCGCTGGCGGAAGGTCTGGCGCTCAACGATGAGCAGGGCTACGTGGACCGGGTGCTCGCGGCTGGCGAGAAAGCCTTCGTGGTGGCCATCACGATCCGTGCGAGCGAGGCTAACACCTACCACGTGGACGACCTCAGGATCCTGCAGGGCGTGCTCGTGGTGGACGACTTCATGTGGCTGGCGCCCACCCCGAACTTCGCCCGCCCGCTGCTGGGGACCGTGGGCGAGGCGACGGCGGAGATCATCGAGAACTCCGAGGGCCAGATCGAGCAGGGCGACCTCGTGGGTCTGTCGGGGCTGCAGCGCTCGCTCGACTCCTCGCTGCGTGGGACACCCGGGCTCGAGGTCACATTGACCGGAACTGGCAGCGGCGACGTCTCGCTCTATTCGACCGACCCGGTCGACGGCCAGCAGGTCGAGCTGACGCTGGAATCGACGTTGCAGGCCTATGCCGACGACCGGCTGGCCGATGTGGCGTCACCGAGCGCCATCGTGGCGCTGCAGGCCTCCACCGGCGAGGTGCTCGCGGCGGCGTCCGGCCCCGGCGGTGAAGGCTTCAACACGGCCACGGTCGCGCAGTACCCGGCCGGGTCCACCTTCAAGATCGCGACAGCGCTCGCGTTGCTGCGCGCCGGTATGACGCCCGACTCCGAGGTGCCGTGCACGCCCACGATCACCGTGGACGGGTACGAGTTCGAGAACTACCCCGGCTACCCGAGCGGTTCGGTCGGCACGATCCCGTTGAGCGAGGCGATCGCGCAGTCCTGCAACACGGCGCTGATCGCGCAGCATGAGGAGATCTCGGCCGCCGACCTTCACGATGCGGCGGCGAGCCTCGGCATCGGCGCCATGATGCCCACCGAGCAGCAGTGGCCGTTCCCGTACTTCCCCGGCACGGTGCCGGATGACGCGACCGGGACCACGCACGCTGCCGACTTCATCGGGCAGGGCGGCGTGCTGGTCTCGCCGATGGCGATGGCCGGCGTCGCCGCGTCGGTGGCGGCCGGGAAGACCGTCAACCCGACCCTGATCGTCTCCGACAGCCCCTACGCTCCGTTGGATCCGGCCACACCGCTCACCTCCGCCGAGGCCACCCAGCTGCAGCAGCTCATGTACGGGGTTGTCGAGAACGGCAGCTCCACATTCCTGCAGGAGGTGCCTGGCGACCAGGTGGGAGCGAAGTCAGGCACGGCGCAGTATGGGACCGACGACCCGCCCGCGACGCACGCCTGGATGATCGCCTTCCAAGGCGACCTGGCCGTGGCCGTGTTCGTGGAGGAGGGCGACTACGGCACCGCCACCGCCGGCCCGATCATCGAGGACTTCCTTACGCTCGCGGCCGAGACCGACTGGGCCGAGACCGCCTGAGTCCCCCGAGGCGTTAGCGTGATCGGGTGACCTCGCCGGTGCGTGTCCTGTGGTTCCGCCGCGACCTGCGGCTGCACGATCACCCTGCCCTGATGGAGGCTGCCGACGGCGGTGACGTCCTCGCGCTGTTCGTGCTCGACCCCCGACTGCTCGACGGCGGTGCACCGCGAGTGGCGTACCTGATTCGCGCCGTGCGCGCCCTGGCCGAGGATCTTGCCGGTCGCGGTGCCACGCTCGTGCTACGGACCGGCCGGCCAGAGACGGTGGTGCCGGAAGTCGCGGCTGAGGCGGGCGCGGAGTCGGTGCACATCAGTGCCGACTTCACTCCGTACGGTTCCGCGCGTGATCGTCGGGTCGAGGACGTGCTCGAGGTGCCGTTGGTACGCACGGGCTCTCCCTACGCCGTCGCGCCCGGCCGGATCGTCAAGGCCGACGGCGACCCGTACCAGGTCTTCACTCCGTTCTATCGGGCGTGGCGTGACCACGGCTGGCGCGCTCCGGCAGACTCCGAGCCGGACAGGATCAGCTGGCGGTCAGCTGCCTCCGAGGACCTGCCGGAGGAGCCTGCGCACGAGGCCACACTCCCGCCTGCGGGCGAGGCGGCCGCATCGTCGCAGTGGCAGCGCTTCCTCGACGACGACCTCCCCGGCTACGACCAGGATCGCGACCGCCCGGATCTCGACGTGACCTCCCGGGCGTCGCCGCACCTCAAGCTCGGCACCATCCATCCGCGGACGATGCTCGCCGACCTCGGCCGGCGGCGCAGCAACGGGGCCGAGGCCTACCGCAGGCAGATCGCGTGGCGTGAGTTCTACGGGGCGGTGCTGCACTTCTGGCCCGGATCGGCTCACGGCTACCTCCACGACGAGCTCGCCTCGATGGCCTACGACACCGGCGCCGAGGCCGACACCGCGTTTCGAGCCTGGCAGCAGGGCCGGACCGGCTACCCGCTCGTCGACGCCGGGATGCGGCAGCTGCGGCATGAGGGCTGGATGCACAACCGAGTGCGGATGCTCGCGGCCTCGTTCCTGGTCAAGGACCTGCATCAGGAGTGGACGCGGGGGGCAGCCCACTTCATGGACCACCTCATCGATGGCGACCTCGCCAACAACCAGCACGGCTGGCAGTGGGTCGCCGGCACTGGGACCGACGCCGCGCCGTACTTCCGAGTGTTCAACCCGGTGCTGCAGGGGGAGAAGTTCGACCCTGACGGCACGTACGTCAAGCGATGGGTGCCCGAGCTTGCAGAGCTGTCCGCCGCTGTCGTCCACCACCCCTGGGACGCCGATGGCGGCGTGCCGGATGGGTACCCGCATCCCATCGTCGACCACGCTGAGGAGCGTCGCGAGGCGCTTGACCGGTACCACGCGGCGCGAGACGCCGGAAGGAGAGCATGAGTGAGTGACCTACGGATCGGTGTCGTGGGAGCCGGAGCACGCGTCGGCCTGGTGCGCCACCTGGCGGGTGCGGGTGGCGAGGTGGTCGCACTCGCCGACCCGGATCAATCGGGGGTTGAGCGGCTGGCAGCGCAGATCGGCCGCACCGTGCCACGGTTCGACTCGGTCGCCCAGCTGGTGACCGATGGGCCTCACCTTGATGCCGCGATCGTGCTCACGCCCGACGACACCCACGAGGAAGTGGCGGTCGCGCTGCTCGAGGCCGGGGTCGCCGTCTACCTCGAGAAGCCGATCGCCATCACGACCGAGGGAGCCGACCGGATCCTTCAGGTTGCGCACCACACGGGCGCCAAGCTGTACGTGGGCCACAACATGCGGCATATGCCGGTGATCCGTCAGATGAAGGCCATCATCGACCGCGGCGACATCGGCGAGGTGAAAGCGGTCTGGTGCCGCCACTTCGTGGGCGACGGCGGCGACTACTACTTCAAAGACTGGCACGCCGAGCGGGCGCGCACCACGAGCCTGCTGCTGCAGAAGGGCGCGCACGACCTCGACGTCATCCACTGGCTCGCCGGCGGAGTGGCACGGGACGTCGTAGGGATCGGCGACCTCGCCCTCTACGGCGACATCACCGACCGGCGCGACAACTCCGGCCGGGTGATGCAGGACTGGTACTCCCTGGACAACTGGCCGCCCAGCAGCCAGACCGAGCTCAACCCTGTGGTCGACGTCGAGGACATCTCGATGGTGATGGGGCGCCTCGACAACGGCGTGCTCATCAGCTACCAGCAGTGCCACTTCGCGCCCGACTACTGGCGCAACTACACCGTGATCGGCACCGAGGGCCGCCTCGAGAACGCCGGCGACGGCGGTGGAGGCGAGATCCGCGTGTGGAACCGCCGCACGGCGTACTCCGAGCGTGGCGACGTGCAGTACCCGATCGAGGGTGCCGACGGCGGGCACGGCGGTGCCGACCCGCTCACCGTGGCCGAGTTCTGCGACTTCGTGCGGACCGGCTCGCCGACCGACACATCACCGGTGGCGGCGAGGGACGCCGTCGCGGCCGGCGTGGCAGGAGCGACCTCGCTCCGTACGGGCAGCCAGCCCCAGCACATCTCGCCGGTGCCGCCCGACCTCGCCGACTACTACGCGCACCACCAGCAGCGCTGAGGATCAGAGCGTGAAGGTCTTGTCCTTCTTGCTCGACGCCCAGGCCAGCACGTAGGGCGAGTCCTCGCTGGGCTCGCGTGAAGCGACCAGGTGGCGTCCCGTCACGCCAAACTCCCGAGCGAAACCGCGCACTACCTTCACGCCGAGCGCCGTGTCGACCACCTTGCAGAACAGGTTGAGCACGGTGCCGGACTCGTCCGGATTGGTGCTCGCGCCGATGTCATTGCCGTCGTAGTGACCCACGCCGCGCCAGCCGAGGTACTCATCGAGCGCCTCCTGCCCCTCGTCGAACAGCCGGGAGTCCTCAGGGTCGGACAGATCCGGCGAGGCCAGCCAGACCTGCAGCACGACCCAGCCGTGGGCGTCGCCGTCCACGGGGTGGAACCCTTCGGCCGCGGCCTCCTCGGTGTAGGTGCGCATGATCTCGGTGGCGGTCGGGTAGGTGGGCCACGTGCGGCTGCGGGCGCTCGTGAAGCGATTCTTGCCCTTGCTGCCGACCTTGCCCTCGTGGATACGGACGCCGCTGCGTTCGGTCCACGCCTCGCGGTAGTGAAGTGCGCCGGCGTCGTCACGGCGGTAGGTCTTGATCATCGCCATGCGGTAGACCTGCTCACTCGCCCGGATCCGGGATCTCGACCGGCTGCCCCCACTGGGTGAAGGTGTTCGAGGTGGTGTCACTCACGCCCATCGCCGAGGCAGTGGCCACGAAGTAGACGCCGAGGTAGTCGGCGCCGAGCCACAACTGGACGTCCGTGGCGGTCACGCCGAACATCTCGATCGTTCCGGTGGGCTCCAGCAGCCAGGCGGTGTCGGCCAGCGCCTCGTCGTCGGGCACCGATTCCTGCCCGTTCATCAGCCAGCTGGTCTGAGCGAGCACGGACGCGATCGCGCGCGGGTCGCCGAACGCCCGCACCAGCTCGACCATCGTGCCGGCCATCATCTCCTCGGGGTCGGCTGAGTTCACATCACCCCGAACCCAGCCGCCGGTCTCGGTGCGCATCCAGCCGTCGTCGCCACGAAGGACCACCTCCACCTCACCCTGGACGTGCATCGAGAAGTCAGGCGTCCACTCGTACTGGGCGTAGGACGTACCGGTGGAGTTCTCCACCACGTGAGCGCCCGAACCCGCGGCGAGCATGGCGGCGGCCATGCAGTCGCCCAGCACCATGCCGTCGATCTCCTGGTCGGTCCCGAACAGGATGCCGTCGCACTCCGGTGGTGCGGTCGCCGGAGCCGGGTCGTCGTCGGTGGGGTCCTGGTCCCCGGTCGTGGTCGCCTCCGGGGTCTCGGGCTCGGTGGTCGGGTTGGGCGGCTGATCGGGGATGTCGCTGCCGATCCCGCAGGCGGTCAGGGCGGCGATCAGGCAGGCAGCGGCAACCGCCGCAGCGGGGGAGCGAGTGGCCATGGCAGGAGTATGGCGCGTCGCGTACGAGGCTCAGTCGCCCATGAGGCGGAACAATCCGTGCCGTCCCACCGCGGCGAGCTCGGGGTGGTCGTCGGAGGCGTCGAGGATCACCATCGTGAGGTGGTGCGCCCACGCCTCGGCACGTGTCCACAGCAGATCGAGGTCGAGGTGGTGGGTCGCGGCGGCGACGTACGTCTCGCGCAGCGCCGCGCCGTCGGCCCGCTCGAACCCGAGCCAGGCGATCGCGAGGTCGCACGCCGGGTCGCCGGCCGTGACGTCTCCCCAGTCGATGACCGCGGCGAGGGCGGCCCCCTCGACGAGCACGTTGAGCGGGTGCAGATCGCCATGAACCCACAGCCGTGGGCCGGGCGGATCGTCCTGGTCGACGGCGGTGTGCCACCTGGTCATCAGGCGCTCGGCATGATCCGGTGCATAGCGCGTGGTTCGCTCGGCGACCACATCGGCTCGGGTTCGCAGCGAACCGCCGCGGTACGGCGACTGCCACACGTCCTCCGGTGCCGGGGTGTGCAGCGCGGCGAGGAACTCGCCGAGCGCCACGGCGACCCCCGCCCGCTCACTCAACGGCACCGAGCCCAGCGCATGCCCCGACTGCCAGCGCAGGACCGACCATGACCACGGGTACCCCAACGCAGGGCGACCCACCCGCACGGGTGCCGGCACCGCCGTCGGCAATCTCGAGGCGAGAACAGGGAGGTAGACCTGCTCATGCTCCACCAGCTCCGCGGCGAGCGCGCGGCGCGGCATCCGCACCAGCAGGTCCTCGCCGAGGCGCAGCATCGCGTTGTCCCAGCCGTTGGCGAACGGGGTGATCGGCAGGTCCGCAAGGTCCGGGTGCTGATCGGCGAGCAGGGTGCGCACGAGCTCGGGCGTCACGTCCACCTCTGCCGCGGGGATCCGAGCCATCCCGCCACCCTCCCACTTTCAACGCTCTTCCGGCACGGCGAGGCTTTCAACGCTAATCGGGCGCCGCCCCCGCCTCGAGGCAGCGCCCTCGCCGCGCCGGACGTGCATCGAAACCCTCGTGGCGCCGAATCAGCGTTGAAATCCTGGTGGTGCCGGAAGAGCGTTGAAAGCGGTGCCCTGCCGGAAGAGCGTTGAAAGCGTCGTGGGGTCGGATCAGTGTTGAAGTTCGTGGGTGGAGTCAGGGGGTGCGGGAGGCGAGGGCGGCGGCCTGGAGCGTCGCCTGGATCATGCTGGCGTGCGTGACCACCCCCTGGCCAGCGATGTCGAAGGCGGTGCCGTGATCCACGGAGGTGCGGATGACCGGCAGCCCGACCGTCACGTTGACGCCCTCCTCGATGCCGAGGACCTTCACCGGCCCATGACCCTGGTCGTGATACATCGCGACCAGCAGGTCGAACTCGCCGCGGCTGGAGAGATAGAAGGCAGTGTCGGCGGGGAGCGGTCCCTTGACATCGAACCCCGCGCGCTGCAGCCGGTCGATCGCCGGCTGGATCTTGGTGGCCTCCTCACCGCGCCCGAACAGGCCGTTCTCGCCGGCGTGCGGGTTGATCGCGCATACGCCCACGCGCGGCTCGGCGATGCCCGCCCGCTGCAGCGCCTCGATGCCGCGGCGTACGGTGCGTTCGACCAGCGGGGGGTCGATGCGCTCGATCGCGTCGATCAGACCGATGTGGGTGGTCACATGGATCACCCGCAGCCCCGGCGTGGTCAGCATCATCGACACCTCCTCGGTGCCGGTGAGGTGCGCCAGCATCTCGGTGTGCCCGGGGAACAGGTGCCCCGCCTCGTGCAGGGCGGCCTTGTTGATCGGGGCGGTGGCGATCGCGGAGACCACGCCCGCCACGGCGAGCTTCGACGCCTCCTCGATGTAGCGGTACGCCGCGTGGCCGGCGAGCGGGCTGACCTCGCCCCACGCGAGATCGGCCGGGAGCTCGCCCACCTGAAGCACCTCGATCCGCTCCGGGCTCGGTCGCGCTTCCTGCGGCGAGGCGACCTCGTGGATCTCTGCGCGCACACCCATAAACGCTGCGGCGCGCCGCATCCGCCCGGTGTCGCCGCTGAGGACCGGTCGGCCTGCAGCCAGCACCGTCTCGTCCACGAGCGCCGCGGCGCACACCTCCGGGCCCACTCCGGCCGGATCCCCCATCGTGACGGCGATCGGGGCTGCTTGCTGACTCATCGGGGCTCCTCGTGGGGGACAGGGTGAAGGCTCTCGTGCAGGGCGACCACGGCGTCCGCCGATCCATAGCTGCCCGGCTTGGTGATCACGGTCAGTCCCGATGGGGCCTGCAGTCGGACCGCCGCATCCAGCGCGCCCGGAATCACCGTCAATGCCGTGATGGCGAGCCGGTCGAGCACGAGCCGTGCGGTGTGGCCGCCGGTCAGCAGGGCTACGGTGCGGGCCGCGTCCCGGCGTGCGATGACCGTGGCGGCGACCTCGGTCAGTGCGGTGAGCGCGTCGGTGCCGGAGCTGCGGCTGAGCACGACGCTGCGGCCCCCGCGGAGCGCCTCGTCGGCGGTGGCGATGGCCTCCGCGAGCTGCCGCGGGTGTGCCTCGACGACCTCCACCCCAGGGTGTGCAGCAGCGGCGTCGAGCTGGGCGTGCGCGGCGGCCTCGGTGCTGCCGACCACCGCGATGAGCGCCCCTCCCGGTGGCGAGACCGCCGGGGCCGCCGCAGGCGCCGGCCCCAGAAGCGCTGCCAGCAGTGCCGCCGCACCGGCACCGTCGAGACCATGGTCGACGGCGGTGCTCGCCAGCGCGTCGAGGTCACCTTCGGACTGGGCATCGGCCGCCAGCACGAGCGGCTCGCCGCCCGGTGTAGGGCGCGCGTCGTCGCGCGTGAGGAGCTGGTGGGGGACCGCCGCCAGCAGCGCGGTCATCGAGGTCGTCACCGGCCCTGTCGCGGACGGCACCTGGTGCCGACCGTCGATCACCACCCGGCCGAGGGTCGGGTTGGCGGCACAGAGCACGAGGGAGCGACCGCCGTCGAGCATCGCCCCCGCCAGGCCCGCGACCGGGCCGTGCAGCTGGGAGTCGATCTTGAGGAAGATCCGCTCGGTCACCGGCACGTGACGTAGTCGTGCACGGAGTGCGGTGCGGGCGGCCGCGTCGGTCGTGTGCCGCAGGTCGAGGTCGCGCACCACGATGTCCGCGCTCGCGGGCTCGGCGTCTCCGAGAGCCAGCGACACGGTGCGACCGGTTCGGGCAGCCAGCAGGTCGGCCACCTCGGCAGCGCCAGTCAGGTCATCGGCCCAGATGTGATGAGGGATCATGCGGGCAGGTCGGCGGTGACCGCGCGGCGTCCGCCTGCGGTGAAATCTGCGAGGAACGCCGGGTCTGCGCCGGAGTCGGTCACCAGGGTCCACGGTCCTGCCAACCGGGCCCACGAGTTGAAGGGTGCCTGCCCGAGCTTGGCCGAGTGCGCCAGCACGTAGACCTCGCGCGCGCGGCCGGCGAGCAGTTCCTTCAGGCGAGTCTGGTCGAGCTCTGCTTCACAGATCGAGCCGTCCGTGGCCACGCCATCCGTGCCGAGGAAGACGCGGTCGAACGTGAGCCGCTCCAACGCCATCTCGGTCAGCGGGCCCACGAACGCCTGCGACAGCGCCCGCAACCTGCCGCCGAGCGAGATCAGCTCGAGGTCCTCGCGCCCCTGCAGCGCCGTGATCACCGGGATGCTCGCGGTCGCCACCGTGAGGTCGGCGATCTCGGGCAGCCGGCGGGCGACCAGGCTGGTGGTCGAGCCGGCGTCGAGCAGGATGGTTTCGCCGGGCTCGATCTGCTCGGCGGCCCAGGTGGCGATCGCGGACTTGGCGGCGTATCCCTCGCGTTCGCGTTCGCGTAGCGAACTCTCGACATGTGCCTGTGGCGCGATGGCGCCGCCGTAGGTGCGTGCGAGCCGCCCTTCGGCGCTCAGCTGTGCCAGGTCGCGGCGAATCGTGGACGGCGTGACGCCGAACTGCGCAGCGAGAGCCTCCACGCTGGTCAGCCCCGTCTCGGACGCCAACGTCACGATCTGCTCTCGCCGCACTTCAGTCTTCTTGGCCATGCCTCATCCTCCTGCGCGGAACGCCTGGAGCCATCTTCGCACAAAACACGCAGAACATGTTAGGTTGATGCGCGTTCTGCGCGAAATGGCCTGCGTGCCGCCACGACCTTCCCCGAGGGGTGCTCATGGAAGAGCTGAGATACGACTCCGTGCTGAGGGATCGGGCCGACGGTAGCGCTGCCGCCTGGCTCGCTCCACCCGGGGTGGAGAACCACGCCTCGTTCCTGACCTACCTGCGCGACGGCACGCTCGTGTGCGCGTGGTTCGCGGGTGCCCGCGAGGCCCGCCCGGATGCGTGCATCTACACCGCCCGGCTGCCGCGTGGTGCGAGCGAGTGGGAGCCGGCGGTCAAGGCGTCGGACGATCCGGATCGCTCGGAGCAGAACCCCGTGCTCGCCGAGCTGCCCGATGGCCGACTCTGGCTGCTCTACACCGCGCAGGAGTTCGGCTCGCAGGACACCGCGCTGCTCAAGCAGCAGTACTCCAGCGATGGCGGCCGCACCTGGTCGGCGCCGGAGCGGTTCGGTGAGAGCGTCGGCCTGTTCACGCGCAGCCCGCTGATCCAGCGCACCGCCACCCGCTGGCTGCTGCCGGTCTTTCACTGCCCGGCGCTGCCGGGCCGGGTCTGGCACGGCGATGGCGACTACACCTCGGTGCTGGTGACCGACGATGCCGGCGCCACCTGGCGCGAGATCGAGGTGCCTGGCAGCGTGGGCGCGGTGCACATGTGCATCGTGCCGATGGCCGACGGCGGTCTGGTCGCCTTCTACCGAAGCCGGTGGGGCGACCATGTGTACCGGTCGGAGTCGAACGACGACGGCGACACGTGGACCGCGCCGCGGCCGCTGACCATCCCCAACGGCAACTCCTCGATCATGGCCTGCACCGTGCCCGATGGCGCGGGTGGCGAGGTGATCCTGCTCGCCTCCAACCCGGTCCGGGGCCCCGAGGGCGGGCACCTCGGCGACCGGCCCGAGGTCGAGGAGGGCTACAAGGTGCGCGCCCCCGGCGTGGCCGCGCCGCTCGACCGGCACGTCTCCGGCTCGCCGCACCGGCTGCCGCTGACGATCCAGGTCTCCCGCGACCGCGGCCTGACGTGGGCCCAGGTGTACGTGCTCGAGGACGAGAGCACGATCCACCCCTCGCTCGAGACCACCCCCGGGCGCAAGAAGCGCGAGCTGTCCTACCCGGCGATGGTCTCCGACGGCACGGTGGTGGACCTCAGCTACTCCTACGCCCGCCGCACGATCAAGCACGTCCGGGTGCCGGTGGCCACGCTGGCGCGGTCATGACCGCCACCCACCCACTGGGCACGATGCCCTTCGGTGACACGGTCGATGAGGCGAGGGCTGCCGAGATCGTGAGCACCGCCGTCGACCTCGGGGTGACGGAGCTCGACACCGCGGTGACGTACGCGCAGGGCAGGACCGAGGAGATCCTCGGTCGGATCCTGCGCCGCGTCCCCGAGACCGTGCGTGTGTCCTCGAAGGTGGGTATGCAACAACCGGTCGACGGCGGCCCGTTGAGTCGGGCGGAGATCGTGCGGTGTGCGCGGGGCTCGGTGGAGCGGCTGGGCCGCCCGCTCGAGACGCTCTACCTGCATCAGCCCGATCGGAGCACACCGCTGACCGAGACGGTCGCGGGCGTCGGCGAGGTGATCGCTGCGGGGCTGGCGCAACGCCTCGGCACCTCCAACCACGCCAGCTGGCAGGTCGCGGAACTGGCGGCCGAGTGCCGCGCGCAGGGCGTGCCCGAGCCGGTGCGCGCGCAACAGCTGTACAACCCGATCGCGCGCACGCTCGAGGTCGAGTTCCTGCCGTTCGCGCGGGAGCGGAACGTGGAGGTCGTGGTCTACAACCCGCTCGCCGGTGGCCTGCTGTCGGGACGGTACCGCTCCGGATCCACACCGCAGACCGGTCGGTTCGCCGACTCTCTGCTTGCTCCCATGTACCGCGGCCGGTACTGGACCGAGGCGTTCCTGGCGATCGTGGATGACCTGACCGATCTCGCTGCGCAGGCGGGCATGCCGCCGACCGAACTCGCACTGCGGTGGAGCGCTTCGCACCCACAGGTCACGCAGGTGCTCGTGGGCGCCTCTCGACCCGAGCAGGTCACCAGCAATCTCGCGGCACTACGCCGGGGCCCGCTGCCGCAGGACCTCCAGGACGAGGTCCGGGCTCGCACCCGGGCGGCACAGGACGCCGCACCCCCCTACGCCCGCTGACCATCGAGGATGACATGACGGACTCCGCACCGGCCGCGATCGGCTACTGGGTGGTGATGGACGCACCCGTGGCCACCGAGCGCATCGCGCGCCACGGCTACGACTACGTGTGCGTCGATGCCCAGCACGGGCTGCTCGATCACCGTGGCGTAGTGGCGGCGCTGATCGCGATCAGCGCAGGTGGAGCGTTGGCCGCAGCTGCAGGGGTTCCGGTGCCGCTCGGTCTGGTCCGCGTGCGGGAGAACTCCCCAGGCGTCATCTCGCAGGCGCTCGACGCGGGGGCCGATGGCGTGATCGTGCCGATGGTGGACACAGCCGCCGATGCGGCTGCCGCCGTGGCCGCGGTGCGCTACCCGCCGGCCGGCACCCGCTCCTACGGCCCGATGCGCGCGGTGTTGCGCACCGGCACCGACATCGAGCGGATCAACGACCGCCTGCGCGTCTACGCGATGATCGAGTCGGCGGCCGGGCTGGCGAACGTCGCGGAGATCGCGGCCACGCCTGGGTTGAGCGGCCTGTACATCGGGCCCTCTGACCTGACGTTGGCGATCGGTGGCCGCTCGAGCACCGACAGTGCGGTTGCCGAGGAGTTCGCGCGTGCGCTCGACCGGATCGTCGCGGCAGCGCGGGCCGCTGGGGTCCAGGTGGGTATTCACACCTCGGGCGGTCAGGTGGCGAGCGAGCGGGTCGCTGCAGGATTCGACCTTGTGACGATCGCGTGCGACCTCAACCATCTCGACGATGCTGCGGGCGCGCACCTGGCGCTTGCTCGAGGAGCCAGCCGGTGAACATCGACGACGCACTCACCGGACCGCACCGCAGCCTGCGCACCCGGCCCGATCGGCTGCTGCTCGGTCCCACCGGTCGCCGGCTGTGGGCCGAGTCGCTCGAGGACGTCCCCGGCTTCAGCGGCAGCATCGACTACGTCCACAAGATCAACATCCCGCTGCTGTTCACGATCACGCCCGACCGGCCCGCCGCACCCGAGCGCAGCGACGGCACCTGGCGGCCCTCGCACCTGCGCAGCCGGCAGCGTTTCGATGGCGGCGTCAGCGTGGACGAGACCCGCTTCGTCACCTGGACCGACGAAGCGGTCAGCATCCAGGAGTGGGTCAACACCGGCACCGAGCCGGTCCAGCTGACGGCAGCCTTCGACGGCGACTGGTGCCGTCTCGAGGCAGATGGCCGGGTGCGTGGTGATCGCGAGATCACCGCCTACGACTTCACGATCCACGCGGAGGTGTCCGCTTCGGATCCTCAGATCTGGACCGGGGTCGACCTCGCACCCGGCGGGCGGTACCGGGTGCAGGTGGTGGCCGCGGTGCGGCACACCTCGGGTGACCCCCTCGATCCGGTGATCGAGAAGACCAGCGAGTGGGACGCCGTCGACGGCGGACTGCTCGAGCGACAGCTCGACGAGTATCAGCAATGGTTCGACGGCGTCCCCGACCTACGGACTGGCTCGCCGATGCTCGACCGCACCTGGGCGTACCGCTGGTACATCCTGCGCTCCTGCCTGACCGAGCCACAGCTGGGGCTGCTGCCGGGGCTGACCGTGACCGAGGGGCGTTCGCACAAGCACACCAAGGAGCCGTGGGCGGTAGCGGGCCACGAGTTCAGCATGTTGGTGCCGCTGTCCACGCCGTTCCACGTGGTCGACCTGCGCTGGCACCACGACCCCGCCTGGGGTACGGCGGCGATGACAGCGGCCGCAGCCACCCAGAACGAGTCCGGTGAGCTGTGCGCCACCAAGATCCGGCGCCACTCGAAGGGGTACGCGAACTACTTCGGCCACGCGTTGGCTGAGTTCGCGCAGGTGCACGGCCGCGACGCATTGCCGCCGCAGGCGGTGGAGGCGGCCGTGAAGCAAGCACTGCTCGAGCACCGCGCCGCGTTGCATGCGGGCGCCGACGAGTTGCCGATCGAGGCCGACCACAAGCGCACAGGCAAGGAGTACCAACCCAGCTACTGGTATTTCCACGACTACCCCAGCGATGCCAAGGACCCGGAGACCTTCACGCCGCTCAAGCGCGTGGACCGCGCGATCTACACCTACCTCAACGCGCGTGCGGCGGCGGGGCTGATCGGCGGCGACCCGCGGGCGACCGAGCTGACCGCCATCGCCGAGCAGGTGCGCCGCTCGATCCTGGACAAGCAGTGGGATGCCGAGTCGGGCTTCTTCTACGACCTGCACCACGACACCGACGAGCAGGCGCGCGTGCGCAACGTGGTGGGCTTCTACCCGTGGTGGGCAGGCCTGACCGATGAGCAGCACCTGCCCGGGCTGCGCGCGGCCGTGGCTCCCGACCTCTTCGGGACGCCGCTGCGGTACCCCTCCACGGCGCAGGACTGCCCCGCCTTCCGGCCGCAGGGGGGCTGGATGGGGAACTTCCTCAAGGGCCGCAACGGGTGCATGTGGAACGGCCCGGCCTGGCCGTACACGACCGGGATCGCGCTCGACGCGATCGGGGGCGCGGCGCAGCGGCACGGAGATGAGGCCTCGGCGCAGGAGTTCTCCGCCGGGCTCTGGTCCTACCTGCGCTCACACTTCCGTGACGGCGATCTCGCGGTCCCGTATCTGGTGGAGCACTACGACCCGTTGACCGGCGAGCCGATCAGCGACGAGCCCGATTACAACCACTCCTCGCTCATCGACGTGCTGGTGCGGCACGTGGTCGGCCTGCAGCCGGGCGAGGGTGAGCTCGTGGTGGCGCCGCTCGACATCGGGGCAGGGGACGTTGCGCTTCACGGTGTGCGGATCGGTGCCCACGTGCTGGACGTCGAGATCACTGGCGCCGGCGAGCAACGGCGGGTGCGGGTGGCGTGCCGGGGAACGCAGGTGCATGAGGGCGCGTGCGGTGACCGTGCGGTGGTGGCGTGGGACGCCGAGGAGTGCGCGCACTAGAGCGCGCGAACTACGCAGGATCGCTATCGCAAACTGCGCGAAACGCTAGACATGACCGCTATGTCGCCCTAGCATTGCGTGGAATCACCAAACCTCAGCGGGGATCGAGCGGGACAGCCAGGTCCCCTCGGCGCCCGCCGTACGCGCCAGGCGCTGCGGATTCGAGGGAGAATCATGAATCGACGACGTTTCACCGGCAGTTGCGCCGGCCTCCTCGCAGCCGGGCTCGTGCTCACGGCCTGTGGCGGCGGCGGGAATGGCGACGGCGACGGAGGCGAGGGCGCTGACGGCGGATCTTTCAGCTATCGCCTGCCGCAGCAGCAGGCTGTCTGGCTCGGCGACCAGTTGTGGTTGCCGGAGATCGAGGAGCGCACCGGGGTCGACGTCGAGCTCGTCGATGGTGGGCCGAACGACACCTATTACCAAACCATCGACCTCGACATGACGAGCGGCGGTATCGGTGACTCCGGTGTGGCCACGCTCGCGCAGGTGCAGGTCTACGGGCCGCAGGGCGCCTTCGTCGACCTGGCGCCTCTGATCGCCGAGCACGCGCCGAACATCCAGGCGTACATCGACGAGAACGAGGACTTCCGCAGCCTCATCACCGACCCGAGCGGAGCCATCTACGGCCTGATCATGGAGCGGCCCGCCATCGGCGCCGCCACCATGTACCGCGCCGACATGTTCGCCGAGGCGGGCATCGCCGAGGTGCCACGCACGATCGCCGAGCTCACCGAGGCGCTGCGTGCGTTGAAGGAGACCTACGGCAGCGACAGCAACTACTACCCGATGAGCGGGCGCGACTCGTTCTTCAACCTCGCCTACGCGTTCGGTGCCGGCTTCGCGATCGAGGATGGCCACAGCCGCGGCTTCTACGACACCAGCAGCGGCGGGTCCTTCGACCTGATGTCGGACAACTTCCGGGAGATGGTCGAGTGGTACAACCAGATCTACTCCGAGGGCCTCATCGACCCGATCTGGGTCGAGGGCGCCATGACCGAGGAGGAATGGCAGTCACAGTTCCTCACCAGCGGCGCGTCCGTGACCACCGACT